>NZ_JBEOKT010000031.1:0-10616 GCF_040278685.1 Pontibacter populi | reverse complement strand
ACTATAGCTATGGCAAACTCAACAAGTGCTGCCACAAAAGCCACTTTCTTGGCACCTTGTCCTTTTATCAGCAACACCAACAGTGCAGCTAAGGCAGGCCAGAAAAGTAAAAGAGCTGTTATCATCTTCTAAGAACCTTATCCGATAAAGAAATTTAAAAATAGAATCAGAGCGATGCTGAACACCATGATCAGGATGTAGAACCCAATGGCGCCGCTTTGTGCATAGCGTAGCGTGCGGCTGCTCTGCATTACAAATTTGCCTACACCATTTACCACACCATCAACTAAAACCACATCAACCACTTTATGGAAGATAGAAGAGAACCACATAACTGGGCGAACGATGATGGCGTTGTATAATTCGTCGATGTAATACTTGTTGTAGATCAGGTTGTGGATAGGCGAAAGTTTAGTGCCTTCTGCTGCCGGAACTGTCTTTTTGCTCACATACATGACATAAGCCAGAATTGCCGCAACTACTGCAACGGCCACCGAAATACCCATCAGCATCCATTCTGTAGCATGATCTATGTGTAGCGGTGCCACTGCTGCAGCATTAGCCACCTGTGCGTAACCATAAATAGGAGCAAGGTAGTTGTTAAGCACGTGCAGGTTCTCGCCAAACACAGCCGGAATACCAAGGAAACCACCAATCGTTGAAAGTATTGCCAGTATTATCAGCGGCAATGTCATAGAGATAGGTGATTCGTGCAGGTGCGATTTCTGAGCTTCGGTACCGCGGAAGGTGCCAAAGAAAGTAAGGAACACCAGGCGGAACATGTAGAAAGACGTCATGAAGGCGGTAAGCATACCCAGGCCCCAAAGCACTTTGTTGTGTTCCCAAACATGTGCCAGCAACTCATCTTTAGAGAAGAAACCGGCGAACGGCGGAATACCGGCAATGGCCAGCGTACCGATCAGGAAAGTCACAAAGGTAATTGGCAGGTATTTGCGAAGGCCACCCATGTTACGGATATCCTGCTCGTTACTAACAGCGTGAATAACCGAACCGGCACCTAAGAACAGAAGCGCCTTGAAAAATGCGTGTGTAAGAACGTGGAAGATAGACGATGAAAATGCCATCACCCCAAGTGCCAGGAACATGTAACCCAGCTGCGAAACAGTAGAATAAGCCAGTACCTTTTTAATGTCGTTCTGCGCAAGGCCTATAGTTGCAGCCAGCAGGGCCGTAGCCATACCAACTATAGCAATAACTTCTAAAGTAGTAGGAGCCAGTACATACAGCACATTCGAGCGAAGCACCATGTAAATACCAGCCGTAACCATGGTTGCCGCGTGTATCAAAGCCGAAACAGGCGTAGGACCCGCCATCGCATCCGGTAACCAGGTAAATAACGGGATCTGGGCACTCTTACCCATCGCGCCAACAAACAGCAGCAGGGTAATCGCGATCATTACCGTAGAGTCGATACCACCTGTATAGTTGGCAGCTTCAGCGAAAACCTGCGGGTAGCTAACCGAACCGAATGTGATAAAGATCAGGAATATGCCTAACAGGAAGCCTAAGTCACCGATACGGTTCATTACGAAGGCCTTTTTGGCAGCATTGTTATAGTTGGTGTTCTTGTTCCAGAACCCGATAAGCAGGTACGAGCAAAGCCCTACACCTTCCCAGCCTACGAACATCATCACGTAGTTAGAGCCCATTACAAGCAGTAACATCGAGAACATGAACAGGTTAATGAAAGCGAAGAACTTACCGAAGTTCTCGTCGTGGCTCATGTAGCCGGCTGAGTACAGGTGAATCAGGAAACCGATACCTGTAACCATCAGCATCATCAGCAGCGTCAGCTGGTCTATCAGGAACGAAAAACCGATCTGCAGGTCAGCTACCGCTATCCAGTTGTAGAAATCTACGGTGTAAGGACGGCTGCCATTGGCTGTAAAATCAAGGAAAAGGTATACCGAGATAAGGAAGGAAGCCAGCACAGTGCCGCAGCCTATCAAACTTACCATACCCTTTGCGAGTTTGCGGTTGCCAAGCCCGTTCACGATAAAGCCGATCAGAGGCAGCAGCGGAATGAGCAAACAGAGCAGTGCCATCGCCTGGTTATTGAAGGGCATTACAATCTCTTGCATCTAATTTGTATTAAGTTAAGCTATTGTAGATTAGATTTCGGGGGCTTACCACTTCAGGTGGTTCAGCAATTGCACGTCCGTAGAGCGTATGTTACGGTATATCATAACTATAATGGCCAGGCCAACGCAAACTTCGGCAGCGGCTACAGCCATAATAAAGAACACGAATACCTGTCCGTTAGGGTCTGAGCGGTAAGCCGAAAGTGCAGTAAGTAAAATGTTTACGGCATTCAGCATCAGCTCCACACACATAAATATGATAATGGCATTGCGTCTGGTAAGTACGCCGATCACGCCAATCGCGAAAAGAGCGGTGCTGAAGAACAGGTAATATTCCAGCGGAACGGTTCTGATTATTTCAGGTATCTGGTTCATTGTCTGTGTAGTCCGAACGTAGTCCTACTATTAAAGTATAATCCAATATTTCGTGCCGCAAAGTTATCCCGTTTTCTTAAATATCCATAACATATTTCCATACTTCTTTGGATAAAGGTTTTAAGGATTTTGTTCAATTTTCAGGATTAAATCTATATTTTGTGGGAGTTTGATTTTTCACTTGAACAATGCATTTAAGTCGCAATCAATTAATATGAAAAAAGAACCTAACAGTAACCTGAAGTTATATGTTATAGTTTGTATTCTTTCATTAGTATTCATCACTCTTTTCCGTTATATATTTCCTGACATTGTTAAGAGTAGCTTGTGTGCCAAAGAGCAGGAATTGAAAGATTTGCATTTAGAAGGAGTCGTGAAGCTAAAATATGTAGATAAACCTAATCACGCTGCAGAAGTACTGTTGTTGCAGCATCTAAATGGATTAGAGTATAAATTATATTTAGATGGAGACTCAAGTAGCTTGTACAACTATGCAGCAGTAGGCGATTCAATTTATAAAAAATTGGGTTCTATAGAAGTGGAAGTAAATCGGAATGGAAGTGTGAAGTCGTTTATAGTTGCCTACGGTTGTGAACAGTTTACAACATTTTAACTAACAGTTGTGCAATTTGGGAGTATAAGTTGTGGATAATTTGCTGACTTATTTTATGCTTCAAAAAAACAGATCACTCCTTAAGTGTAATGCAATTCTTGTTTTGTTATGCTTAGTTGCCTGTCAAATCCTAATGCAGGGATGTACTATGGAAGAGAATAAGAGAAATGTAAATGCTGACGAAAAGCAAACTATAAAGCCATCTGCAACTATAACGGCAAAGCATTTTTATAAAAATATCCCATCCGGCTCAGGTATAGAAGCAGCTCCTGAAGGCTTTTATGTTATCGGAGACGATACACCTTTTCTATACCAGTTAGATAAGAACTATAAGCAGGTGGCTAAGTATGAGCTATTCGATACCGCGGACTTTAAGAATGGTCGCATCCCGAAACCAGTAAAGCCCGACCTGGAGAGTTTGGCAACTATAAACTATAAAGGCAAAAGCTACTTGTTCACCATTGGTTCCGGGTCTGCAGAAGTGCGGAGAAAAGCTTACCTGGTAGAGTTGCCTATAGTTTCTGAAAAGCCTGTAGTTAAAGCGATTGATCTGAAAGAATTGTATGGTACACTCCAGAAAGATAAAGCTATAGTTGGCGACGAACTGCTGAACATTGAAGGGCTCGATTTTTCAGATGACAAAGTATATCTGTTACAACGTGCACTCAACAAAGCAGGAAACATAGTTCTCAGTTTTGAACTTTCAGAATTTGCTGCTTTCCTTTTTGAAGAGAAATCACTACCTAAACCGGAGTTATTCTTTGTTAAACTTCCATCATTACAAGGCTACCAGGCCGGTTTTTCAGGTGCTTATGTGCTAGATGATAAACTGTTCTTTACGGCATCTGTAGAAAGTGCGCCTGATGCCATTCAGGACGGGGAAGTACTTGGTAGCTATGTTGGTTATATTCCGTTAGCTGATCTACCAAATGCTACTTCTCAGGATAAACCTATAGTTGCCAAAGCCGAAAAACTTACTGACAAGAAAGGAAAAACCTATATCGGTAAAGTGGAGTCGCTGGTGGTGGAGAAAGGTAATAATAGCGGTAACTATAAAGTCATTGCCATTTCAGATGATGATAAAGGCCATTCTGAGATTCTGGAAGTGGTGTTTATAGTTGAGTAAAGTATAAACTTTAAAACGAAGTGTCATTTCGAACAAAGTTAGAAATCTATTTAGAATTCCAGATAGATCTCTCCTTTCGTCGAGATGACAAATCCCGTGAAACATAAAAAAGGCTGCAACTATAAAATTGCAGCCCTTTTCTATAGTTATAGTAACCCGGATTAGAAGTGTCTTTCGCCGGTTTCTTTCTTACCTAACATTACGGCACCCACCATAGCCACCAGGAACAGCACAGACGCTAACTCGAATGGCAGCAGATATTTAGTGAACAGCACTTGTCCAAGGTTCTCTACCATACCGATCTGTGAGTTAAAGTTTTCTGCATCGTAAGTTCCTACCTGTGCATCTTTCAGGGCTGCAAACATCACCACAAAAAGTAAACCACCGGCTATAGTTCCGGATATTTTCTTAATCGCAGTCGTTTTCAGGTCATGCTCATTTTTACCTACATTCAGGAACATGATCACGAACAGGAACAATACCATGATCGCACCGGCATAAACTATAATGTTTACAACAGCTATGAACTGCGCATTCAGCAGAATGTAATGGGCTGATATAGTAAAGAAAGTAATGATCAGAAACAGAATGCTGTGTACCGGGTTTTTAGATATCACAACCATCAGGGCACAAAGCAGCGTAAGCGAAGCCAGGAAATAGAACACGTTCTCCATTATGGGATTATTTTGTTTCAGTGGTTTTTAATGGCTCTACCAGGCGGTCTTTGCCATAAATAAATTCGTCGCGCTCGTAGCGGGCAGGGGCAAGTTTATCATCCTGCAGGAAAATAGCAGCTTTAGGGCAGGCTTCTTCGCAAAGGCCACAGAAAATGCAACGCAGCATGTTTACTTCATACGTAACTGCATACTTCTCTTCGCGGTACAGATGCTCTTCGCCAGCCTTGCGTTCGCCGGCCGTCATTGTAATTGCTTCTGCAGGGCAGGCTACCGCGCAAAGTCCGCAGGCCGTGCAACGCTCGGCACCGTTCTCATCGCGCTTCAGCACGTGCAGACCACGCCAGATGTCGCTGCGCTCGCGCGTTTGCTCTGGGTAGTTTATAGTTGCCTTCTTCTTAAAGAAGTGTTTTAATGTTATACCCAAGCCCTGTGCAATAGCCGGAAGATAAGCCCTTTCAGCAAAGGTCATCTCGCGCTTCTGCACTTTCTTGCTTCTGTTAGATAATGGTTCCATTATATCTTGTCTCCGTTATGATCAGTTATACACTTATAGTATAACAATCAGATGTCGGTACTATAGTTTAAAATAAAATGTCTTTCAGCAGGATAGCGCCACCTGTCAGTACTACGTTCAGTATTGCAAGCGGAATCAGTATCTGCCAGCCCAGCTTCATCAGTTGGTCGTAACGAAAACGCGGAAGCGTCCAGCGAACCCACATAAAGAAGAAGATGAACATGAATATTTTAGCGAACATCACAGCTACACCAAGTAGCGAAACGATGTTATTTGCTGTAACTGCACTGTCTGTTGCATCAGCCAACCATGCTTCTAACTCCACCATGAACGGGAAGTTGTAAGCGCCAAAGTAAAGCGTTGCCATTACAGCCGATACCACAAAAATGTTGATATACTCCGCAAACAGGTACATACCCAGCTTCATAGAGCCATATTCCGTGTGGTAACCACCGATAAGTTCCGCTTCAGATTCAGGTAAGTCGAATGGCGTACGGTTGGTTTCGGCAAAGGCACAAACCAGGAAAAGGATAAACCCCAGCGGCTGGTACCAGATATTCCAGTTAAAACCTTGCTGCTGTTCCGCGATCTCTCTCAACGAAAGCGAGCCTGTCATCATGATCACCGCAATTAGCGAAAGACCCATTGCCAGTTCGTAACTGATGTTCTGAGATGCTGCACGGATAGCGCCCAGCAACGAGAACTTGTTGTTCGAAGCCCAGCCACCGATCATCAGGCCATACACACCCAGCGACACGATACCAAATACATAAAGCACCCCGATGTTTACTTCAATTGCCTGCAGCCATATTTCACGGCCATCAACTATAAGCTGTTCGCCAAATGGAATTACCGCGCTCGACATACCCGCCACCAGCATTGCAATACCCGGGCCAAGTATAAATAGGGCCTTATTCGCTTTTGCAGGTATAAATTCTTCTTTAAAGAACAGTTTACCGGCATCGGCAAGCGGCTGCAGCAAACCAAACGGGCCGGCACGGTTAGGGCCAACACGGTCCTGGATAAAGGCCGCAATCTTACGCTCGAAGTAGGTAGAGTAGGTAGCGATCAGTAGGGTGATACCGAAAATTACCAGTATGTAAATGGCTTTATATATTAGGTCTACAGACTCCATATCTTATTGCTGTGGCAGTTTTTTCTTGGTAGAACTTGGTAAGTTAGGCACGATCGGCACGTTCAGAACCGGCAGCTCGTAATGGTTTGCCGAGATAACTGAGTTACGCTCTATATGGCGCGGGCCTTCAATTGTCCAGTCTTTCGTCTCCTTCTTATCGAAACGGCAGGTGTTACAGATAAACTCTTCTACCTCGTTATACTGGTCTTTGCGGGCTGTTACGCGCAATACTTCTTCGCCACGCGTCCAAAGTGTTACTTTACCAGAGCAGGTTGGGCAGTCGCGGTGCGCATCCATCGGCTTCGTAAACCATACACGGTTCTTAAAGCGCCAGGTCTTATCCGTTAAAGCTCCCACCGGGCACACATCAATCACGTTACCAGAGAAATCGTTATCTATCACATTCTCGATGTACGTTCCGATCTCGGCAGCATCACCACGGCCTAATACGCCATGCACACGCTTATCAGTAATCTGGTCAGCAGTATAGACGCAACGGTAGCACAAAATGCAACGCGTCATGTGCAGCTGTATGTATGGGCCTAGGTCTATCTTATTAAATTTACGGCGCTCTTCTTCGTAGCGCGTAGCACTAACGCCATGCTCGTAAGAAAGGTCCTGCAGGTCGCACTCACCAGCCTGGTCGCATATAGGGCAATCCAGCGGGTGGTTGATCAACAGCATTTCCACGATGCCTTTACGGGCGTTCAGTACGTCTTCGTTCGTAGTATTTTCTACTACCATGCCATCCTGTACCGGCGTAATGCACGAAGCTACCAGTTTAGGCATAGGGCGTGGGTCTTTGGCAGAACCCTGCGTTACTTTTACAAGGCACACACGGCACTTACCACCGCTACCTTTTAGTGGAGTATAGTAACACATGGCAGGAGGCACAACACTGCCACCAATCTTTCTGGCAGCCTGCAGGATGGTGGTTCCATCTTCTACCTCTACCTCAATGCCATCGAATGTTATTTTAGCCATTTTAATTTCTGTATTGATGCACAACTATAGATTGTGCTTTTTTAATCCGCCTAACTATAGCGGGTAAATTTCCTAAGCTGTTATTTCTGCAAGCTGGCCTCTGTACACTGCTCCCGGTAAAGTTGCTTCTTTCGGGTGTTTGATGTGCCACTCGAACTCCTCGCGGAAATGACGGATGGCGCTTGCCACAGGCCATGCGGCCGCATCACCCAGCGGGCAGATCGTATTACCTTCAATCTGCTTGGCAACGCTTACCAACAGGTCTATGTCCTGCTGATGCCCATGGCCATACTCGATGCGGTGTAATACTTTTTCCATCCAGCCAGTACCTTCGCGGCATGGGCTACACTGCCCACACGACTCATGATGATAGAACCTTGCATAGTTCCACGTGTTACGCACAATGCACTGGTCTTCATCGAAAACTATAAAGGCACCGGAACCTAACATCGAACCACTCACAAAACCACCATCAGATAACGATTCGTAAGTCATCAGGCGATCTTCGCCGGCTGCTGTTTTCAGTATAAGGTTAGCAGGCAGGATCGGAACAGAAGAACCACCTGGCACTACAGCCTTCAGTTGCTTGCCTTTCCAGATACCACCGCAGTATTCGTCAGAGTAAATGAATTCTTCAACCGGAACGCCCAGTTCGATCTCGTACACGCCCGGGTTGTTGATATTACCACTGGCAGAGATCAGTTTTGTACCTGTACTTCTACCGATACCGATCTTCGCATATTCTGCACCACCGTTGTTCACGATCCACGGCACAGAAGCGATAGATTCCACATTGTTTACCACCGTAGGCGAAGCAAACAGACCTTTCACAGCCGGGAATGGCGGCTTGTTACGCGGGTTACCACGCTTACCTTCTAAAGATTCCAGCAAGGCAGTTTCTTCACCGCAGATATAAGCACCACCACCCGGAGCCACATGCAGGTCCAGATCGTAGCCAGAGCCAAGTATGTTTTTACCAAGCAAACCGGCAGCATACGCTTCTGCAATAGCTTTCTCCAGTATGCGCAGCACAAACATTAACTCGCCACGGATATAGATATAAGATGTGTTCGCACCCAGCGCGTAGCTCGACGTGATCATTCCTTCAATCAGCGCATGCGGGTTTTTCTCCATGAACACACGGTCCTTAAAGGTTCCGGGCTCAGACTCATCGGCGTTGCAAACCAGGTAACGTGGAACACCTTCCGGCTTAGCCAAAAAGCTCCACTTCATACCAGTCGGGAAGCCGGCACCACCACGACCACGCAGGCCTGATGTTTTTACTTCTTCCACCACCTCGTCCGGAGACATCGTTTTCATGGCTTTTTCTACCGAGCGGTAGCCACCATGCTTACGATATACTTCCAGGGTCTCGATGCCTGGTACGTTTATATGTTCGGTTAATATTTTAATTCCCATTGTAGCAGGATATATAGCTTGGCAGTTACTTTATAGTTTGCTGCCTGTTTATACTTTATTATTGTCAGACAAAGGATTTTTTTGACAAAGGACAAAAGAGAAAACTTATAATAAGTCTATTGTCTTTTGTCTAATAGTCTTTTGTCTAATTTGCCTGATGATAAGGTGCTTCTACCTCGGTGTTGCGCATTTTCTCCAGGAACTGGTCCAGCTTTTCTTCTGAGTCCAGGTTCTCATAGTAAGTTTCGCGCACCTGCAGCATCGGGCCTGTTCCGCACGACGCAAGGCATTCTACCGGCTTCAGAGTAAACATACCATCGGCAGTTGTTTCACCTTCTTCTATGTTCAGCTTCTCCTTGATCATGTCGATCATCTGGTCGGCACCACGCAGGCAGCAAGGGCCCGTGCGGCATACTTCCAGCACGTGCTTGCCAACCGGCTTCAGGTTGAACATGGTATAGAACGTAGCCACCTCGTATACTTCGATGGGCTGAATGTTCAGGATTTCGGCAATTTTATCCATCACCTGCGGGCTCAGCCAGCCACCAAATTCTGCCTGTGCCACGTGCATAATAGGTAGAATAGCGGATTTCTGACGTCCTTCCGGGTAATGGCTGATGTAGCGCTGGATCTCGGCCATGCCTGCATCAGAAAACTTTACTTCGTTTATAGTCATTTCAGTTAACAATTAACAGTTAACAGTAATCAATTTATAGTTATTAAAAGATCGGTTATCGACATCAGCATTAACTGTTTACTGCTAACTGATAACTGTTCCCTGTTTAAGCGTCGAGCTCGCCGGCAATTACGTTCAGGCTACTCAGCGTCAGGATAGCATCAGCCAGCTGGCCACCTTTGATCATCTCGGTATAAGCCTGGTAGTAAATAAAGCAAGGACGACGGAAATGCAGACGGTAAGGTGTGCGACCACCATCAGAAATCAGGTAGAAACCAAGTTCACCGTTACCACCTTCTACAGAATGATACACTTCACCAACCGGAGCATCAATCTCACCCATCACAATTTTGAAATGGTAGATAAGGGCTTCCATGTTGCGGTATACTTCCTGCTTTGGAGGTAAATAGTAATGCGGCGCATCAGCGTGGTAAGAGCCTTCCGGCAGGTTTTTGTAAGCCTGCTCAATGATCTTTAAGCTTTCCCAAACTTCTGCATTACGCACCAGGAATCTATCGTATGTATCACCTTTGCTTCCTACAGGAATCTCAAAATCGAAATCTTCATAAGAAGAATATGGGTTCATTACGCGCACGTCATAATCCACACCGGCAGCACGCAGGTTAGGGCCTGTAAAGCCGTAGCTAAGTGCACGCTCTGCTGAGATGGCACCAACGTCTGTTGTTCTGTCGATGAAGATACGGTTACGGGTAAGCATTTTCTCAAACTCAGCCCATACTTTAGGGAAGCGCTTCAGGAACTCACCGATCAGGTGCAATGCCTTAGGCGAAAGGTCGCGCTCCATACCACCGATACGACCCATGTTCGTAGTTAGTCGGGCACCGCAAACTTCTTCGTAAATGTCGTAAATGTTCTCACGCTCCTGCATTACGTACAGGAAGCCCGTAAACGCACCGGAGTCCACACCCAGGATAGAGTTACAGATCAGGTGATCCGAAATACGGGCCAGCTCCATCATGATCACACGGATGTAC
>NZ_JBEOKT010000030.1:0-18182 GCF_040278685.1 Pontibacter populi | reverse complement strand
ACTATAGCCAGTCCACCGCAAGCCCACCACAGCATATCGAAACTATAGGCTGCAATTATGCTGGTGCCCAGGTAGGGTGATAATACGTGTGCGGCGGCATAAGAAATGGTGTAAAGTCCCATGTATGCACCGCGGTTATCGATGTTTGAGCGTTCTACGGTTATAGTTGACATAAAAGGCATCGCCAGAATCTCGGAAATACTCAGCAACACCATCGACACAAATAGCACACCTACTTGCGGAAACAGGTTAAGCAGCACAAACGAGAACCCAAGCATCAATAACCCACTCGCTACCAATACGGATTTCTTAGCTTGCTCGCCCAGCAGGTACACCACGATCATCTCCAGCAAAAAAACGATCATTCCGTTAAGCGCCATCAGCAGACCAATGCGGGCTTCTGATAAACTATGGACCTGTTTATAGTAGAGCGGCAGGGTGGCAAATAACTGGAAGAAAATGATAGCAAATAAACTGCACAGGATCACAAAAAGGATGAACCACTTATCTCGGTAAGGCGACTGCACAGCCGGAGAGTCGGTGGTAGTTTTTGCCTTAACCGGCCGGTGCCCTTGCTGCGCCCTGAAGTACACAAAAAAGAAAATGCCGGCTGCTATACAGGTTACGCCATCGGCAATAAAAAGCCATTTATACGACAGCGCAGCCACCAAACCACCTACTGCCGGACCAATGGAAAAGCCCAGGTTTATGGCCATCCTGTTAAGTGAGAAAGCGCGGGTAATATTTTCGGGCCTGGCATAATAAGCGATAGAAGCAGCGTTGGCCGGGCGAAGCATATCGTTTACCAGGCTCAGGATAAAAACGCCGGCCGCCATGTACTCGAACTGCCTTAGGTTGAGAAGTAAAAAATACAGGCTGCCACCTAACACCAGGCTGACAAACTGTATCTTAAAATGGCCAATCTTATCGGTAAGCCAGCCACCCAGAAAAGCACCACACACTGCTCCCAACCCATAAATGCTAAGAATTGCGCCTGTCTGTTTTAAACTATAGTTAAGCTCCGAGGTAAGGTAAACTCCCAGGAAAGGAATAACCATGGCCCCGCTCCTGTTTATCAGCATCACCACCGACATCATCCAGGTTTGCCGGGAGAGGCCACCAAAGGCATTGCGGTATAGTTGAAGAACCCGTTTCATAGTTCAGGGGTGGGTGTGTGTTAATGCGAAATATAGATATAAGCTGGGAAATCAGGAATAAAATAAAAGTAGAGCAACAGGTTAATTTAGGGAAGATGTATAAGCGCCAATAAAGCTATAGTTGGTTTATTGGCGGCAGGATATTTACGCCTCTAAACGGGCTGTTATCGTTTTACTCACCTTCTGCCCAAGTTTTATAAAGTATTGTTCGTAATACCGGTACACAAGTTGGCTGAGGATGACAGTTGTAACTATAGCTACAACAATAGTAACCCAGGGAGAGAAGTTGAATTGTTTAGCAGCAAACTTAACTACTTTATAAACCAGCGGGTGCAACAGGTAAAGCGCATAACTGATCTCGCCCAACGTGTGTAGGGGCACATGCAGCACCTTCGGAAAGGTAACAGGCAGCTTGTACATGGCAAAACAAACAGCCAGGCAGGTAGCTGAAAAAATGAAGCGATTCCAGTCGGTTACAAGGGTTACCGTATTGCCTGAAGCGGGGTAAACTATAAACATTACTATACCTGCCAGCAGCAGTGCAACCAAAGGTAAAGTTGGCAACCTCCTGTACTTTGTAAAATACCCAATGGCCACACCACCCAGAAACAGGAAGATCTGGTTAAACGGGTTCACATAATCGCGCCACTGCCTGGCAAGCGGAACGGCATCGTTTATACTATAAAAAGCAAAGTAAGCGCCCAACCCAACTATAAGCAGGCAAACTATAGCAAAAGCCACCCGGCTATGCCTGGCCGAAAACAGGAACAACGGGAAGAACAGGTAAAACACCAGCTCGTTACCAATAGACCAAACACCAACCCCAATCGGTTCATCCCAGCTCACAAAACCAAACAACCCGGTAAAATTGAGTAAAATGCGGTCCCAGTCGCGGAGCGTGGGGTCGATAATGAGGTATACCGGCATAATAAGCCAGAGCAGCGGGAAGAGCCTGAAAACGCGTTTCAGGTAAAAATCTGTGAGCGGTGCTTTGTGGGGTTGCAGCCGTGCCTCGTATACATGGTACAATGTAAGGCCACTCAGTACATAAAAGATAGCAACACCATACAAGCCAATTCGCCCCCAGAAACTCTCAGCCTCCATGTGGCCCAGCGTCCAGCTCTGGAAGTGGTACAGCAAAATACCAAAAGCCGCCAGCCCCCGAACGTAGTCAAGGGAGGTTACTCTGCCTGGCGCTTGTTTTACATGCTGTACCGTCATTTAAATCTATAATTGCTTACTTGGTGTTGAACTGGTTCATGGTGCGCTCCAGCCCGATGGTGCCAAAAGAGATCACAGCATCTGCTGATTTTTCAATCAATGTCTGAAGCTCGGCCTGCTCGTCGTTACTGAAATTGCTTAGCACATAATCTACCTGCTTGCCTTTATGGAACGCATCGCCAACTCCAAAGCGAAGGCGTGGATAGTTGTTGTTGCCAAGCGTTTGCTCTATATGTTTTAAGCCGTTATGTCCGCCGGCGCTGCCTTTCATCCGGATGCGTAGTGTACCGAAAGGCAAAGCAAGATCATCTGTTATTACAAGCATTTGCTCAGGCGTAAGCTTTAGCGAGTTAAGCCAGTGGCTAACTGCTTTGCCGCTCAGGTTCATGTAAGTAGTAGGTTTTACCAGTACAAATGTCCGGCCTTTTGTTTTTATCTCGGTCACAAACGAGTGGCGACTTACATCAAACTTTGCATCGTGTTTTTTGGCCAGGTGGTCAAGCACCATAAAGCCGATGTTGTGCCGCGTTTTGGCGTATTCCGGTCCTATATTTCCCAGGCCAACTATAAGGTATTTCATGCTTGTATCTTCGGGTGGGGCAGGAGCTTTGGGTGCCAGGCCCAGCCATAGTTTTATAGTTTTAATCGTTGAGTTACTCAAGTTGTTAATTGTTAAATTGTTAAAGGTTAAATCAAATAGCACTTTTTGCCAAACTCAACCATCTAACAATGCAGCAATTTAGCCATTTAACAATTAAACCTTTTATCAGAAACAAAAAATCCTGCCCTGCTTGCGGCAGGACAGGATCTTGTACTATAAAATAGTGTTTGCTGCTTATTTCTTGCCGCCGCGAGCTTCTTCCATCTGAGCACTCTTAAGAGCACGTGGAATAGTTACTGTAGCAACCGGAGCAAGTGCGTTTGTAAGGATCTCGTAGTTACCACCTGTGTTGATCTTACTAACTTTGATAGACTTACCAAGTTCCAGTTCAGAAATATCAACTTCGATATAATCTGGAAGGTTAGCTGGAAGAGCTTTTACTTTAAGCTTACGCAGCTTAGTTACCAGCTTACCACCAACAATTACACCTGGAGAAGTACCAACCATTTTAACCGGAATTTCCATTTTCACTGGCTTGTCATCCTGTAGTTCCAGGAAGTCAACGTGTAACAGCATTTCGTTAACCGGGTGGAACTGTACATCCTGCATGATAGCTCTGTAGTGTGTTCCTTCAATATTCAGGTCTACTTCGTATACTTCCGGAGAATAAACTAAGTCTCTGAACAGGATAGCTGGTGCGTAGAAGTGAATTTGCTCAGCGCCGCCATATAATACACCTGGTACATAAGACTCATTACGCAGCTCTTTCGTCTGCGATTTGCCGAGATTTGCTCTTTTAAACCCTATAATCTCTAAAGTTTTCATAAAAATGAATTTGTTAAAATTTTTCGAGCCACAAAGGTAGGTTTTTTTTAATTGCTGATTGTTAATTGTTGATTGTTTTTTCTTGAAACATACAACCTGCTCTATATCAGAGCTCTCATCCGTTTTGCAAGCTGTCTTTTATTTGAATTGATGGCGGCTAAAAAGACAAATGGCTGAATTGTTGAAAGAGAGATTCAACAATTCAGCCATTTAGCCTTTAACAATCTGTAATTATATAAACAGCGAGCTGATAGACTCGTGTGTTACTACGTTGTTGATTGCACGGGCAAACAGTTCAGCGAAAGAAAGCACCTTAATTTTAGAAGACTCCTGCTTAAGCGGAATGGTATCAGAAACTACGATCTCTTCCAGCACAGAATTTTCGATGCGCTCGTAAGCCGGGCCCGAAAGTACTGGGTGTGTAGCGATAGCGCGAACCGTTCTGGCACCTTTTTCTTTTAGTAGCTCGGCTGCTTTGGTTATAGTTCCGGCAGTGTCTACCATGTCATCTACCAGTACTACATCCAGGCCTTCTACGTTACCAATTACCTGCATCGAGGCGATCTCATTTGCGCGAACCCTGTGCTTATCGCACACTACCATTTCCGCTCCGAAATTCTTGGCAAAAGCTCTTGTTCTTACCACACCACCAACGTCCGGAGATGCGAAAATCAGGCTTGAGCCCAGGTTCAGGCTGCGCAGGTAAGGCACAAAGATGGCTGATCCATCCAGATGATCGACCGGGATATCGAAGAAACCCTGGATCTGGCCTGCATGCAGGTCGCAGGTCATCAGGCGGTCGGCGCCGCAGGCCTGTACGGCATTTGCCAGCACTTTGGCGCCTATCGATACGCGAGGCTTGTCTTTTCTGTCCTGGCGGGCATAGCCGTAGTAGGGCATTACCACAATTACTTTATGTGCTGAAGCACGCTTGGCAGCATCTACCAGCAGCATCAGTTCCATCAGGTTATCGGCAGGCGGAAAAGTGGAGAGTACTATAAATACTTCGGCACCACGCACAGACTCGTTGTAGTGTACGCCAATTTCGCCATCACTGAAACGGGAAATAGTTAAGTCGCCTAATTGCGTGCCGTAAGCAGTTGCAATTTTTTCAGCTAAGTAGCGCGAAGCGGAGCCGGAGAATATCTTTACGAGGGGCATAGTTTTGCTTAATGCTAAATGAAGGATTCAGGTTAAGGTTATTATGCCTGCAAAGCTACGAAATAACTTGTTAGCGACGGCTGATTATACAGATAAATTGTGAGGTAAATGATTATAGTTTACCACACTATACAATTACTTTGGTGTAAGTATAACTTATACTTCAGCATTGCAGAACTGCAAACTATACTTCAGAAAGGAAACTATAACTTAAAGTATAGTTTCGAGGTACTTCTCTATCTTTTCGGGTTTGGTGGTAGGCGAGAAGCGCTTTAAAGGTTTGCCATCTTTCCCAACTAAGAACTTCGTGAAATTCCACTTTACACGGCCTGTACCCAATAAGCCTTTTAGTTCGCTTTTCAGGTACTTAAATACAGGGTGAGCATTTTTGCCGTTAACGTCAACTTTGGCAAACATCGGGAACGTTACGCCATAGTTTATAACACAGCCTTCAGCAATCGATTTTTCGTCTCCGGGCTCCTGGTTGCCAAACTGGTTACACGGGAAACCAAGTATAACCAGGCCTTTATCCTGGTACTTATGGTAAAGATTTTCCAACCCTTCAAATTGTGGTGTAAGCCCGCACTGCGAAGCCGTATTTACGACCAGCACCGCCTTGCCAGCAAACTGGTCCATGGTTACTTCTTTACCCTGTAGCGTTTTAGCGGATAGGTTATAAAAGGGCTGATTCATCTTTATTGTTCTGGTTTTATACTGCAACACAAATTTACCGAACCAATTATGTGTAGTTTATTACTATTCCTGAACTATAGCTGGTATAATTTCCTGCCATTTCCCGAACTCAGCATAACTTTTAATTACCCGGTTTCTCTCTAACAGTAATTTGTGCAAGTATGTTTTCAGAAATAACCTGTCGGCTACCCTGCCCAATATGCCTAACGGTGAAGTATAATCGAAGATATCGGTAATTATAGTTTGGTTGTTCTGCTGCTTAAAGTGGTGTTCGTGCCTGAACCTTGCAAAAGCACCTTTTACCATTTCATCTACAAAATAAGCAGGCCGGTTGTATTCGGTTATTTTACTGGTGAGGTGTTGCCAGATACCAAAATGTTTTGCTTTCCAGGTTACTGTTTCGTTTAAATCTATCAGGCCTGATGTTACGCCGGCAACTGCCTGTTCGCCGGTGTGTTTTGTGGAGATGGTGTGCAGGTCTATACTTCTGGAAAGGTCAAAGCACAGTTCGGGTGTTGCGTTAACTATAGTAGTGATGGTTATAGTTGGCATATGAGGTTGTTAGTGCTTACCCGCAGATTTTATAGTTAGGTGTAAAGGTAAACTATAGTTTTGAAGTAAAACAAAAAAGCCCTTAGATCAGATCTAAGGGCTTTTTAAGTTGTCCGACCAGGTTTCGAACCTGGACTCTTCTGAACCAAAATCAGACGTGTTGCCAGTTACACCATCGGACAGAGTACCTACTAGATTTCAGGGTGGAAGCCCCTTCGTCGTTCAGTGATGCAAAGATAGACAGACGATTTTAAACTGCAAACATTTGCTTCAAAAAAAATCTAAAAATTTAGTCTAAAATCTGCTCCAGCGCTGTGTCGTAGTGCTTTTTGGCTACCGTAATTCCATGGTATAGTTCACCATCAATGTGGCAGTCGTGGGCAGTTACAACGCCTAATTCCGTGACATTCATGCCTTTATTTTTAAGCGCCTGCTCAAAATCAACCTGCTGTTCCGGCGAAACCGAAACAACTACGCGGCTCTGGCTTTCGCCAAATAAAAATGCATCTTTTCTGAAATTTCTGTCAGTTTCTATATCAAAGCCCAGTTCATTCGGCATCGCAGACTCCAGCAAGGTAATGTATAAACCACCATCAGCTACATCGTGCGCCGACTTAATAAGCTTCTGCTCGATCACTTCTTTTATAGTTTCCTGCAGCTTCAGCTCGGTCTCCATCTCAAAATGTGGGGCAGGTGATAACTTAACGTTGTGGTAAGAATACAGGTACTCCGAAGAAGCGATGTCGTTCTGTGCCTCACCAACCATATAAATAATGTCACCAGCGTTCTGGAAAGCCAGGGTCATTTTATTATTCTTATCTTCCAGTATGCCCAGCATGCCTATAGTTGGCGTCGGGAACACTGGGCCTTCGTCCGATGACTGGTTATAGAAACTTACGTTACCACCCGTTACCGGCGTACCAAGAGCAGTGCAGGCTTTGCCCATACCTTTAATAGCACCTACAAAATGCCAGTATACTTCCGGCACGTACGGGTTACCAAAGTTCAGACAGTTGGTAATAGCTACCGGCTCGGCGCCAGAGCAAACTATATTACGGGCAGCTTCAGCTACTGCAATCGATGTTCCTTTTTCCGGGTCGGCGTACACGTAGCGGCTGTTGCAATCTACCGTTACGGCTATTGATTTGTTTGTACCTTTTACTTTAACTATAGCTGCATCCGATGGCGCATTTGTAGTCATAGTGGCAGTACCAACCATAGAGTCGTACTGGCGGTAAACCCAGCGCTTGGAGGCAATATTAGGGTGCGTAGCTAAAAACTCGGCTACAGCCTGGTAATCCTCCGGTTCCTCTATCTGGTCTATGTTGAATTTCTTTGATTCGGCAAAGTAAGCCGGCTCGCGGTACTCTCTGTGGTAAACCGGGGCGCCGCCACCTAACACAAGGTCGTTGGCAGGTACTTCAGCTACTAATTTACCATCCTGGTAATAGCGTAACTGCCCGCCTTCGGTAACAACACCAATCTGCTCGCAGTACAGGTCCCATTTATCGCAGATGTCTTTAATAGTTTGCTCATAGCCTTTTTTCATAACTATAAGCATGCGTTCCTGGCTTTCTGAAAGCAGTATCTCGAACGGAACCATGTTTGCTTGGCGGGTAGGTACTTTATCCAGCCAGATGTCCATGCCGTGCTCGCCTTTGGCACTCATTTCGGAAGTAGAGCAGGTAATACCGGCAGCGCCCATATCCTGCATGCCAATTACGTGGCCCGACTGAATGATCTCCAGCGTAGCTTCCAGTAAAAGTTTTTCCTGGAACGGATCGCCTACCTGAACAGATGGGAGGTCTTTGGCAGAATCTTCGTTAATATCTTTAGATGCAAAGGCAGCGCCGTGTATACCGTCTTTACCAGTGGCTGAACCAACTATAAATACAGGGTTACCAACACCGTACGATGTAGCAGAAGCAGTTTCGCCTACCTTAACTATACCTGCCGAGAAAGCATTTACAAGTGGGTTGATGTTGTAGCATTCGTCAAAGAATAGCTCGCCTCCAACAGTAGGTATACCAAAGGCATTGCCATAGTGGCTGATGCCTTTAACTACACCACGTAGCAAACCCTTTGTTTTTTCGGAATGCGGGTTGCCGAAGCGGAGGGAGTTAAGCTGCGCGATAGGGCGGGCACCCATTGTAAAAATATCCCTGTTTATTCCACCCACACCGGTTGCTGCGCCCTGATAAGGCTCGATGGCAGATGGGTGATTATGCGATTCGATCTTGAAGCTGCAGGCATAACCGTCGCCGATGTCAACAAGGCCGGCATTTTCTTCGCCGGCTTTGGCCAGCATGCGAGGCGAGTCTTTTGGCAGCGTTTTCAGCCAAACGATAGAGTTCTTGTAAGAGCAGTGCTCCGACCACATTACGGAGAAGATACTTAACTCGGTAAAATTGGGTGTGCGGCCCAGAATCTGCTTTATCTTTTCAAATTCTTCTTCCAGAAGGCCAAGCTTCTGGGCAGTTTCTACTGTTGTCAGTTGATTTTCCACGTTTTGTCTGGCTTTAGTAACGGATTAGCAAAAGTAGGAACTTCTGCTTTAAGAGCACAGCAGATTTAAGGATTTTATAGTTTGTCTTTTATGAACTATAGTTGCTACCAAAAAAAATCCGGATTAATTTAAGTGTAGTGTCACCAACTGCTAGCAGTTGCGTAAAGAAGGAACTCCCTTATCCTTATTTTATTATGCCAACTACAACATCTAACCGCGAACTGATCACTACAACCTGTGGCCGTCAGTTAGACCTAAGTACGACAGAGCTGGTAATAGAACGCTCTAACAGCCTGTTCAGCTACAATATACACAAGCTTACATCGGGTGAGTATGTGATAGCTGAGAAGTTTTATGCCAACCCGTTTAACAACAGGTATATCCTGCTTAACGATGACCAGATAGAACTGCTGAGGCACCTTTAATAAATAAGGCAAAAACTATTGGTAGTCGTACCCGGAAAGCTTATATTTATAGTTATAAATTTTCAACGTAAATTCTACCATTATGAGCTGTGTTTACATTCTCTCTTTTTTGCTGCTGGTCGGTGCGGGAGCAGGTCCGGCAACTATAGACACTAACATTAACGTGGATACTGCCATGGGCAGTGCGCTTTCTATGCAGCCCCAGGATACCTTGCTGCAGGCATCTAAAACAGAGAAGAAAAAGAAAAAGAGAGCCACGAAGAGGGTAGAGACCAAATCCTCGAAGGTAATAATGAAGCGCAATATTGAGCGTGTTATGCTTTCAAAAAAAGCGGACCAGGGCAACCATGTGGAGATCGTGGTGATGGAGTCGGGGATGCCGTTGCGCAACCTGGATAACCTGCAGATGATCGGCAGCAGCGGTAGCACTGTATCTACAAGCAACTACCAGGGTTTCGAAAATATTTCGCTTCCTTTTGAAGGCTATGTGAAATACAGCTCCAGAAATAAAATGGGCACCGTAGTGTACGACCGCGAAGTTCGGTTTATAATGAACGACCCGGGCAAATTTGTGCTTCGCATCGATCAGTAACTAAACCTACGCATTTTTAACACAGCTCCCCGGCTATAAAAAGTGGTTGCCGGGGAGCTGTGTTTTGTTTTAACTATAGTATGATACTGAATAAGTTAAAAGTTTTTGATGTGTTATATGGTTTTAAGAGATTTATGCATTAGTTTTGCACCCTGAAATAGCTCCGTTTTAATAGTTAATCAATATAAAAAGTCAAATGGCGAATATTGGCAGAATTACCCAGGTTATCGGTCCGGTTGTGGACGTTAGCTTTGCGGGTGAAAACGCAAAACTACCAAATATCCTCGATGCGCTTGAGGTAATAAAAGAAAGCGGCCAGCGCATCGTGCTGGAAGTACAACAGCACCTAGGCGAAGACCGTGTACGTACCATTGCGATGGACTCTACGGAAGGTTTGACCCGTGGCGCACAGGTTAATGACCTTGGTGGCCCGATTACTATGCCAACCGGCAATGCTATTAATGGCCGTCTGTTCAACGTGATCGGCGAAGCAATTGATGGTATTCCGCAGCCCGCTACTACTACGCGTCTGCCAATTCACCGTGCGGCGCCACTTTTCGAAGAACTTGCAACTTCTTCTGAGATCCTTTACACTGGTATCAAAGTAATCGACCTGTTAGCCCCTTATGTAAAAGGTGGTAAAATTGGTTTGTTCGGTGGTGCCGGGGTAGGTAAAACAGTACTTATCATGGAGCTGGTAAACAACATTGCAAAGGCTTACTCTGGTCTTTCTGTGTTTGCCGGTGTTGGTGAGCGTACCCGTGAAGGAAATGACCTGCTTCGTGAATTCCTTGAGTCAGACATTATCCGTTACGGTGCAGAATTTAAGCACTCTATGGAAGAAGGCGGATGGGATCTGACGAAAGTTGACATGGCTGAACTTGAGAAATCTCAGGCGACGCTGGTGTTTGGTCAGATGAATGAGCCTCCTGGGGCGCGTGCTCGTGTTGCCTTGTCTGGTCTTACTGTAGCTGAAAACTTCCGTGACGGTGATGGTACTGGTGCAGGTCGCGATATCCTTTTCTTTATCGACAATATCTTCCGCTTTACGCAGGCAGGTTCTGAGGTGTCGGCTCTTCTTGGTCGTATGCCATCAGCGGTAGGTTACCAGCCAACGCTGGCAACTGAAATGGGTGCCATGCAGGAGCGTATCACGTCTACTAAGCGTGGTTCTATTACATCTGTACAGGCGGTTTACGTACCTGCGGATGACTTAACTGACCCTGCTCCAGCGACGACTTTCGCTCACTTGGATGCAACTACAGTACTTTCGCGTAAAATTGCTGAGCTTGGTATCTACCCTGCGGTGGATCCTCTGGACTCTACTTCACGTATCCTGTCTGCTGATGTTCTTGGTGAAGACCACTACGGTACAGCACAGCGCGTTAAGGAAATTCTTCAGCGTTACAAAGAACTTCAGGATATCATCGCCATCCTTGGTATGGACGAACTTTCTGATGAAGATAAGCTGGTTGTATCAAGAGCGCGTCGTGTTCAGCGTTTCTTATCTCAGCCATTCCACGTAGCTGAGCAGTTTACAGGTCTTGCTGGTGTATTGGTTGATATCAAAGACACTATCAGAGGCTTTAACGAGATCATGGACGGTAAGTATGACCACCTTCCTGAGGCTGCCTTCAACCTTGTAGGTACAATTGAAGATGCAGTAGCCAAAGGTGAGAAGCTGATGGCCGAAGCAAAATAAATTCAAGAAACAGTTATCAGTGATCAGTTAGCAATTTCTGATCACTGGTAAATGTTAACTGATAACTGAACAAGATGTATTTAGAGATAATCACACCAGATAAAAAGGTTTTTGCCGGTGAGGTAGATGCAGCCCAGTTTCCGGGAGCTAATGGCTCTTTTGAAGTTCTGAACCTGCACGCCCCCCTTATCAGCACCATGGAAAGAGGCAGAATCCGGGTAACTACCAAAAAAGGACAGGAGTTCTTTACCGTGGATGGCGGTGTGGTAGAAGTACTGAATAACAAGATTATTGTACTTGCCGAATCTGTGATCGAATAACGAGATCTATCTACAATATCAAAAACGCCTTCTGTTCTTTATGAGCAGAAGGCGTTTTTTGTTTTGAAATTAGATAGAGTTATGCTCACATTAAGCTTATTTGGTGCTTTGCATCTTAGCCAATAATATTTTAAACTCTTTTTTTGTTAATACAATTGTATTTTCATCTGGTAGGGGACTGGTGTAACCTAAGTGACTAAAGGTCTTGTTTTTTAGTCTAAAAATTTTCCTATAGCTAAATGATTTATCGTTGTAGCTATAATTAGATTCTAATCTGTAGTTTACAATTTCTGAACTAAAATAATCAAGTTCATTCGTAGGGCCTAACATATCAAATTCAATTATTTTGGTTGTATGAATATTGTTATCAGTATTGACTGAATCCATCCACCATTGTTCAAATTTGCTCCCACTAAACTTTGTTAATCCCCAGGTCTTCTCTATTAGTGGTATTCCTTCACTCTCCCTTACTTTATTATAGTTCTTTCCATAATTATTATTCCAAGGAAAAAGATCTACAATAGTATTGAAAACTAATGAAATAAGAACCGTAGCAATTGCAATAGAAAAGCATCCTATGCCTATATTTTTAAGTGTTTTGACAAAATCATTTTTGTTTTGACGATAGTCAAAGTAATATCCAATCCCAATAAAGGCGATAGGTAAAAGTAGAATGATCGCAAATGTTATAAGAGAGGTCACAGGTAAATTCGTTAGAAAATCAATCTAATATATACAATTCCTGCTTAACTTAAAGCTCGATTTAGACCTGACTTATGCCACACATAAAACCGAAAGCCACACCTATTTTCCAAACCTCAGTTTTCACGTTTGATGACCTGAACGAACTGGAACTATACTTCGAACAGCCGGGGCAGCGCTATATGTATTCTCGTTATGCCAACCCAAACTCTGATGAGCTGGCAAACGAAGTAAATAAGCTGGAAGGTGGCGTAGGAGCTATAGTTACCTCGTCGGGTATGTCGGCGATACTTACAGCTATACTAGCCATTTGCAAAGCCGGCGACCATGTGCTGTGTGCAGAAGAGATATATGGCGGCTCAGCGGCACTGCTTACCCAGGAGCTGAGTAGGATAGGTATAGAAGTAACTTATGTGCCATCGGAGGCAACCTATAGTTTTGATGAGCTGGTAAAACCCAATACGCGCTTGTTCCTGGCTGAGACCATGAGCAACCCACTGCTGATGGTATTTGATATAAAACGCTTGGCCACAGAAACCCATAAGCATAACATAAAGCTGGTGATCGACAATACGTTTGCGACGCCTATAGTTACCAAACCCCTAGGACTGGGTGCCGATATTGTGATTCATAGTGTTACCAAGTACTTATCGGGGCACAGCGATGTAACAGCCGGTGTGGTGATATGTATGGCAGAAGAAGACCTGCAGCGCGTTCAGAAAGTGATGTTGACCTACGGGCTTAACCTGAGTCCTTTTGAAAGCTGGCTGGCAGCACGCGGCCTGAAAACCCTGCGTCTGCGCATGAAGCAACATTGCACCAATGCCCAAACTATAGCTGAGTTTCTGCAGGGGCATCCAAAAGTAGAACAGGTCTGGTATCCGGGGCTGCATAAGCATCCACAGCATCAGCTGGCAAAAGAGCAGGGGAGTGGTTTGTATGGCGGTATGCTAAGCTTCAGGATAAAAGATGATAAGGAAGCAGTTAACAGGTTTATGCAAGGGTTAAAGCATATTCCGTTCGCGCCTTCGCTGGCAGGTGTAAGCACATCTATCTCTTATCCGCTGGGTACCTCGCACCGCGCATTAACTCCTGAGCAACAACAGAAAATAGGTATTACAGCCGGTGTTATCCGCTTATCGGTTGGCATAGAGGAAGATGAAGAATTACTGACTGACCTGGTGAGAGGTTTAGCTAAAATATAGTTTGAGTAACTATAAAAGTATTTGCTTCAGGGCTTTCACTACTTTTTCCAGTTCTTCTTCGGTAAGGCTGCTGCTGCTTGGCAAACTTAAGCCGCGCTCAAAAAGCTGGTCGCTGGTTCCGTTGCCAAAGTAGGCGCAATCGGCAAACAAGGGTTGCTGGTGCATAGGCTTTAAAAGCCGCCTGGTTTCTATGTTCTCGGTTTCCAGTTCTAGGCGTATCTGCTCCGGGCTAAAACCTTCCGGCAAAAGTATAGTTGTCAGCCAGCGGTTGGCAAAGCATGCCTTTGGCTCTGTCACAAACTCAAGTCCTTCAATCTCGCTTAACTGGGCTTTATAGTAACTATAGATCTCGCGGCGCTGCTTCACGCGCTTTTCGAGTACCTCCAGCTGCCCGCGGCCAATACCTGCATTTATGTTGCTCAGCATATAGTTGTGACCCATTTGGGAGTGCAGGTAATAAGGGGCAGGTTCTTTGGCCTGATTTGCCAGGAAAGCAGCTTGTTTTGCCAGTTCTTCATCAGCCGTTATAATCGCCCCGCCACCCGATGTAGTGATGATCTTATTCCCGTTAAAAGAGAAAACACCAATTTTACCAAACGTACCCACCTGGTGACCGCTGTACCTCGAGCCGAGCGCCTCGGCAGCGTCTTCCAATACAGGTATTTCATACCGGTCAGCCACTTCCATGATCTCCTTCATTTTGGCAGGCATACCATAGATATGCACCACTAAAATGCAGGCTGGCTTTTTGCCCCGCGCTATGCCGGCATTTATGGCCTGATCCAGCAACTCGGGATCCATGTTCCAGGTTTCGGGTTCGCTGTCTACAAAAACAGGAGTGGCGCCAACATATAAAATAGGGTTTGCAGAAGCTACAAATGTAAACGTAGAACAGATCACTTCGTCGCCGGGCTTTACGCCTAACACCCGGAGCCCTAAATGCAGAGCTGCAGTGCCGGAGCTTAACGCAACAGCATGCTGGGCGTTGGTATGCTGGCAGATGTCGTGTTCAAAGCCGGGTATGTTTGGGCCAACTGTTGTTACCCAGTTATCTTCCAGGGCTTTCTGCACATAGTTGCGCTCATGTCCGCCCATGTGTGGTACCGACAAAAAAATGCGTCCTGGTCTGTAATTTAATTGTGTCATCTGGGTTATTGGCAGTTAACTGCTATACAAGTAAGCAAAAATCTTTTGAAGAACATACTGGAAATTAGCCTGCAGAACGTAAAAAATGCACTATAGTATCCCAACGGTTATACTTCAATTTATTGTAAGCTTATAACCGAAATTATTAGTGCTGAAATTATAATTCTGGAAGGCAGTTACGTACTGTATGCCCGTGCAGCTAAACATTACGTATTTATATTTCAGGATGTTTGGCTTTATCTCTATGTTTTAATATTTACATAGTTTAATTAAAAACAGGGCCGGCCAGCTACCTACAAACTTCAATATTTACTTACTTGCAGTAATTATACTTTTTAAGATGCTTGATTTCCCGAACGCAAAGATAAATTTAGGTTTACAGATCGTCGAAAAACGGCCTGATGGGTTTCATAACCTGGAGTCGTGTTTTTACCCGGTGCAATGGTGCGATGCTTTAGAGATACTGCCTGCCGGTAAGAATACCTTCACCATGAGCGGCTTGCCTGTGCCCGGCGACCCTGAAACCAACCTTTGCCTGAAAGCTTACAAGCTACTCGAGAAAACCTATAACCTGCCTCCTGTGCACATGCACCTGCACAAAGTTATCCCGATGGGAGCGGGGCTGGGTGGTGGTTCTGCCGATGCTGCCTTTGCACTACGCATCCTGAACAAACTCTTCAAGCTTGAACTAACTATAGAGGAGCTGCAAAACTATGCCCGCATGCTGGGTAGCGATTGTGCTTTTTTTGTAGAAAATAAACCGGTTATTGCCGTAGAGCGTGGCGATGTTTTTATGCCTGCCCTCCTGAACCTGAGCGGTTATAGTTGTGTCATAGTATATCCTGGCCTGCATATTACCACTGCAGAAGCCTACGCCGGTGTTACGCCCGAAAAGCCAACCTGTACCATGGAAATGGTCCTGAAGCAGGATATCAAACTATGGAAAGATATTATGCACAATGATTTTGAGAAATCGCTTTTCCCGAAATACCCTGAACTGGCAAACTTAAAAGCAAACCTGTACGAAGCAGGAGCAGTGTATGCTTCCATGACAGGCTCCGGCTCTGCGGTGTATGGTATTTTTGAAAGTGATGCTCCGGCTAACCTAATCTTTCCGAAAAATTACCTCCTCTGGAAAGGCCTTCTGTAATTTCCTGCGACGCTCTGCCACCGTATTGATGACCGGGTAAATAAATACGCTTAGCAGAATAATTCCTGCCCCGACATAAAACTCAGGAGAAAGCTGGCTGCTCTCGTTAAAAATAAAGATAGCCAGTATAATGCCGTAAACAGGCTCCAGGTTCACAGTAAGGTTCATCGTAAACGCCGAAATGCGCTGCATTAATCTTACACCTGCAGTATAAGCATACACCGTACAGGCCAGTATAAGCACAGCCAGGTACACCCAATCCATCGGTATCAGGTTAAAGTTAAGCTGGTTGCCTTCTGCAAAGTACATGGTATACACCGGGAAGAAGAGTACCGTACCCAGGAAAGCCCCACCCATTTCGTAGCAGGTTATAGTTGTAGACGGTATCTTTTTAACCAGATTGGCATTGATGATTGTGAAGATAGATGCCAGTAGTGCCGACCCGATGGCCATACTGAGACCCAGGACACTGTTAAAATCCGTTTCGTTTCGGAAAATAATGTACAGGCCAAATATGATGAGCAGGGCCAGGAAAACCTCGTAAGGCTTTATCTTTTTCTTTGTAAATAACGGCTCCAGGAATGCGGTCCAGAGGCTACAGGTTGCCAACCCGATCAGGCATATCGAAACCGAAGAAACCCGTGCAGCTGCAAAGAACAGGATCCAATGGGCAGCGATCAGGAAGCCGACTCCCAGCATTTTTAAACCGATAGACCTGCCCAACCAGAAAGGCGTGCGCGCTTTGTACATAATTGCCCACAGCGCTAGTGCCGTAATCAGTGTACGGATGGCTACTAACTCAACAGCCGGTATCGTTATAAGTTTGCCGAGTATAGCGGTAAAGCCCCACAGCAAAATAACAAAGTGCAGTTCAATAAAATCTCTTAAGCGAGGCATTAGCGCGGAATATAACGGTAAAGTAAAAAGCCGATCCCGGTGAAAACTATAGTTGGGATCCAGGCGGCAATATGTGGCGGAATATCTCCTACCTGTGCCAGGCTACGACTGGTGATAACGAATACTATAAAAACGAATGCCAGGAAGAACCCCAATGCTATCTGAACACCCACACCGCCACGGGCTTTGCGCGCACTAACTATAACCCCGATAACGGTAAGTATAACAATGGCAAACGGGTAACTGAAGCGCTCATATTTTTCTACCAGGTATAGTTCTATATCATCAGCGCCGCGCATTTTCTTTTCAGCGATCAGGTTGTTTAGTTCAGGCAGGGTAAGGGTTTGCTCTAATTTATAGGTACTTTCAAAATCCTTGGGCTGCATGTTCAGGGTAGTGTCCAGATCCTGCCCTTTATAGATCGTTTCTTTTTCGCCATCAAACGTGCGGAGCGTATAGTAGTCCATGTGCCATTTTCCGGCGGCTTCGTCCCAGGTTACACTGTTAGATGTGATCTTGCTTTTCAGGGTAGTGCCTACGATCTGCTCCAGGGCAAAGTTGTAGCCTATATGCGCACTGTTGTTGTAGCTCTCCATATACACATAAGCATCAGGCGCTATTTTGATATGGATGTTGCGGCTATCGTAAGTGTAAGGGCTTTTAACATATTTCACCTGGAAGGCCACACTCTTTTTATTAGCATTCGGTATAACCCACCCGATAAGACCAAAAATCAGCGCGCCGATTAGTGTAGCACCCACCACATACGGTACCAAGAGCCTCCTGAAGCTAATGCCGCTGCTCAGCATGGCCACAATTTCTGTATGCGACGCCAGCTTTGCCGTTACAAATACTGTAGCAATGAACACCGTTATCGGGCTTAGCATGTTGGCGTAGAACGGGATCAGGTTGATGTAGTAATCAAAGATGATCTCGGCTATAGGTACATTCTCCTGTATAAAGTCGTCGTTCTTTTCAGTAAAGTCGATAACCAGGATGATGGACACAAGTATCAGCACCGCGAAAACAAACGTGGTGAGAAACTTCTTTAATATGTACCAGTCGAGAATCTTCAAAGTTAAAAAGTTAGAATGTTAGAAAGTTAAAAAGTGGCGGGAGCAGAAAGAACAACTTTTTAACTTTCTAACTTCCAAACTTTCTAACTGTTAGAGTCTTGTCATTAATTTCTTTACCATTACGTCTTTCCATTCCCGGAAAGTGCCGTTTATAATTTGCTGGCGCGCTTGTTTTACCAACCATAAATAGAAGGTAAGGTTGTGCACGCTGGCAATCTGGCCGGCAAGGTATTCGGTGCTGTGTACCAGGT
>NZ_JBEOKT010000029.1:0-19216 GCF_040278685.1 Pontibacter populi | reverse complement strand
GCCTTTATACCTGCTGCTTACATCTGTAACCATGCAGGAGCTTTTATATATGCTGATCGGGGAGCGGATGGCAGACGGCTATACTATGTACCAGGAGATCTACGACAACACCGCTCCGCTAAGCGCGCTTGTTTACTGGCTTATAGATCTTATTGCTGGTCGCTCAGTTTTTGCCTACCGTATAGTTGCGCTTATACTGCTGTTAGTGCAAGCACTCACTTTTAACTTCATTCTTAACCGTTACCAGGTTTTTGCCACCAGAAGCTACATACCAGCGCTGCTATATTTAGTGCTTGGCAGCATTACCTACGAGTTCGGGATGCTGACGCCAGTACTGATCGGGCATACTTTTGTTATCCTGTCACTACCGTATTTAGTAACTGTTTCGCGTGAAGGCATTGAAAATAACAGGCTTTTTGTAGGCGGATTTATACTTGGACTGGCGGCCTTGTGCTACCTGCCACTGGGTTTGTACCTGCTGGTTGGTATTTTTGCTGTTATCCTGTTCGCATCCAACACGTTCCGGAGTATATTACTCATGCTTTGCGGATTTTTGTTTCCGTATGCGGTGCTGCTTACTTTTTACTTTTATACCGGAACACTGGATGAGTTTACAGCAATGCACTTGTTCCGGCCATGGCAGTTTAAGGTTGCCTTTGTTTTACCACCCGCCGACCTTGCAAAGCTGATGGCGCTGCCACTTATAGTGCTTTTCTTTTCGATCATGTCGAGCCTTTCGTTGCCGCAGCGACTGGTGTTCCAGGTTAAGTTCCAGCAGGTAATGTGGATCTGGTTACTGGTCAGCCTTATCTTAACTATAACCCGCGACGAGATATCAGCTAATACATTTTTGCTGCTGATGCCAGCTATAGCTTATTTTGGGGAGTACTTATTTAATATCGGTGTTAAGAAGTGGATGTTAAGCCTGGCTTTTGCGCTGATACTTAGCAGTACTATAGTTATCCGTTACCGCGACCTGTTGGGTATTAGCGAACTATTACAGCTCTCTGACTCACAATTGATATCCAAGAGCAACCTGACAGACGCTCCACAAGATCAAACTATACTGGTACTGGGCAACGATATGCGCTATTATCTACAGAATAAGCCGGCTACACCTTACCTTAACTGGCAACTGGCGCAGCGCGATTTCGGCAACCTGGATAAATATGAGGCCAACTACAATATCTACCTCAACCTGAAAGCTGAAATGCCTGCCTACATTATAGATGAAACTGGCCTGATGGAAGAGTTAAAGTATAAGCTGCCAGCTATTTTCGGGAAGTATAGTGCTACGGACCAAAGCAACACTTATGTGCTAAAACAATAATTGCCGCTGCTTAGCAGTCGGCAATCTTGTTTACTCTGTTCTGGTGGCGGCCACCTTCAAATTCGGTACTTAAGAATACTTTCACCATTTCTTCGGCTTCTTCTTCTGTCACAAACCGGGCAGGTATACAAAGTATATTCGCATCGTTGTGCTCGCGGGCAAGTTTAGCCAGTTCAGTTTTCCAGCAAAGCGCGGCCCTTATCTGCTTATACTTGTTAGCCGTCATAGCTACTCCATTTCCGCTACCGCAAATTAGAATACCAAAGTCAGCTTCTTTCTTTACAACAGCTTTTGCCAGCGGATGCACATGGTCCGGGTAGTCAACCGATTCTTCTGAACCTGGTCCGAAGTCCTGCACCTGATGTCCCAGTTCATCCAGATACTTCTTTAATAACTTTTTGTAAGTATAACCGGCATGGTCGCCGCCAATTGCTATGTTATAAGCCATTAGATCGTATTATTTTGATTCAGTTTCTTTAAATCGCTGTTGCGGATAGAGCGGGACACCATTATACTTGCTTCATAAAGCAACATCAACGGAAGCGAGATCAGCAACTGACTGATAACATCCGGTGGTGTAATAATGGCACCTATCACTAGTATTACGATGATCGCATGCCTACGGTATAGTTTCATTATTTCCGGTGATAACAGTCCTGCTTTTGTGAAGAAGTAAACTATAACCGGCATCTGGAACATAAAGGCACACGACAAACAGAGGGTCGTCAGTGTAGAGATGTACGAGTTCAGGTCGAACTCATTAATAATTGATGGATCGACCTGGTAGCCTGCCAGAAAGTTGATGGAAATTGGTGACACCACATAGTAGCCAAACAGCAAACCCATCATAAACAGCAACGATACAAAAAACACTGCACCGCGTGAACTTTTACGTTCCTGATCATATAAACCCGGGCTAACAAAGCGCCATATCTCCCAGAATGCATACGGGAAAGCACACGCGAGACCGATCACTAAAGACACAAGCATGTGCATAGAGAACTGCCCGCTCATCTGCCGGCTTTGTATCGTAAAGCCCAGTTCATTAATACAAAAAGCCTCCATGCCCAAGGCATTGCCCAGGTCGCACATTACCCTGTAGCTCAGAAAATCTGTGCGCGACGGGGCAAGTATGATGTCATGAAAGACAAAGCTTTTGGCTAAAAAAGCAATAACAGAAAATATAAAGATGGAAGCAACCGCTCGTATAAGATGCCATCTCAACTCCTCAAGATGATCCACAAAGGACATCTCTTTCGGTTCTTCATCCAAAAATTGTTGATCCATTAAAAGAATCTGTAGTTAGTAAGCGAACAGCGGGTATTGCTGCATCCAGTTATTTACTTCGTTGCGAACTGTAGTTAGTTTCGACTCGTTGTCGTGGTTCATCAGCACATCATCGATCAAGCCAACTATTCGCGCCATATCGTTCTCTTTCAGGCCACGTGTTGTGATAGCAGCTGTACCCACACGCATACCAGACGTCACAAACGGAGACTTGTCATCGAACGGTACCATGTTCTTGTTGATCGTGATATCAGCTTTAACCAGCGTATTCTCTGCCAGTTTACCAGTCAGTCCTTTTGAGCGGAGATCAATAAGCATCATATGGTTATCTGTACCGCCAGAGATGATATTATAACCCAGATCAACAAACGCCTTAGCCATAGCCTGCGCATTTTGCTGCACCTGCTTTATGTAAGTTAAGTAATCATCAGAAAGGGCTTCGAAATAGGCTACCGCTTTAGCTGCTATTACGTGCTCTAATGGCCCGCCCTGTGTTCCCGGGAATACGGCTCCATCCAGTACTGACGACATCATGCGTGTTTCGCCTTTCGGAGTTTTCAGGCCAAATGGGTTCTCAAAGTCTTTACCCATCATGATCATACCGCCACGTGGCCCGCGCAATGTTTTGTGGGTAGTGGTGGTAACTATATGGCAATGCTCAAACGGGCTATTTAACAACCCTTTGGCAATAAGTCCGGAAGGGTGGGAGATATCGGCCAACAATAATGCACCTACCTCATCGGCAGCGGCACGCAGTTTTTTATAATCCCAGTCGCGACTATAGGCAGAAGCACCGCAGATAATAAGTTTCGGCTTCTCACGGCGTGCTGTTTCGACTACTTTATCAAAATCGATCAGACCAGTTTCCTGCTCCACACCATAAAAAGACGGCTGATATAGTTTCCCGGAAAAGTTAACCGGAGAACCATGCGTTAAGTGCCCACCATGCGAAAGGTCAAACCCAAGAATTTTATCGCCTGGCTGCAGTACTGCCAGCATAACAGCTGCATTGGCCTGCGCACCCGAGTGTGGTTGCACATTTACCCATTCCGCACCGAATAATTCTTTTGCTCTATCAATAGCTAACTGCTCTGATTGATCTACAATCTCGCAGCCACCATAATAACGCTTACCCGGAAGACCTTCAGCGTACTTGTTAGTCATTTCACTACCCATGGCGCGCATTACCTGCTCCGAAACAAAGTTTTCTGAAGCAATAAGTTCTATACCATGCATCTGGCGAGCTTTCTCTTTAGCAATCAGGTCAAATATAGCGGTGTCTTTCTGCATCTTGTTACATAGAATTATGATTGTTCAAAATTAAAGCTTGCCCCGCAATAAACCAATGTTTAACAAGTTTATATACGCCAGTAGAATAGCAACTGGATTTAAGCTGCCTTGTTTAAAATCGTTCCTGGTAAAAAAACAAAAGCCAGGCACTTAGATTGTACCTGGCTTTTACTATTCTATAATTGTAGTTACCTCTTTTCTATTCTTACATATTCCCGCTTACCGCTGTGCTCAACAGTAACGATGTAAACACCTGCCATCAGGTTATTATATTTTGAGAGTAGTACTGCATTTTCACCTGCATGTACGTCTATTTGCTCGAAGTAAACCTGCTTTCCATTAATTGAGGTAACCCGTATTGTCGCTTTACCATTATTTTCAGTTGTAAAGTAAACTTTTGAGTCTGCTTCTAATGGGTTTGGTGCTACTTCCATTGGCTTCGAGATCATAACAGGCTTAACTGCTACTATCTTACTGTAAGCATAAGACCCATCCAAATCTACTTGCCTTAAGCGGTAATATTCTGTTTCACCGTTGCTGCTATAGTAACTCGAGAAGCTATACTGAGTTTTCGTTGAGCTATTTTCAACCTTACTCTTCACAATATCGATCTTTCTGAAATTACTCAAGGAGCCTTTTGACATCTCGATCTCGAAATGAGAGTTATCTTTCTCAGATGCCGTAGTCCATTGCAGGTTAACCACGCTACCTTTCAGGCTTGCTGTGAAAGAGGTAAGCTCAACCGGAAGCGGCGCCACAACTCTCACATCCATTCCTCGTGTAACTGAACCCTGTGTATGCATGATTACAGCAGGGAAACCTTCGCCAGCCTCAGCCGATGTATACTTCACAAAAATCGTAGTTGGATTTAGCCTGTTGTTAGTAACACCTGTTAACGTAATTGTTTTACCAAAGCCAGCCGCATCCGGAGTTTTAGAAATAGTATATGGACTAGACTCGCTAACTGTTAATGTAACCGCTTCTCCATTTTTCAACCCTAAGCCACTTACCTGGTATTCTTTAGACTCGCTTCCTCCAATTGGTTTGCTGTTGAAGGTAAGTTCTTGTGGGGTTGTTAGGTAGGGAGGGGTAATGGCAAACTGCCCACTGCTATTTACCTGTCCATTTGGGGTTCTCACCAAAAAAGTGCCTGTAGTCGCAGTGATTGGAACAATTAACTTTATTTGAGTATCACTTAGTACGGTGTAATTGGTTATTTGCCCATTACCTAGATAGAGCAAAGAAGCACCTGTAAAATTAGTCCCTGTCAATATGACTTCTGTGCCCGCAGGGCCTGATGACGGCGAAAAGGATGTTATTGTTGGAGCACCAGTAACCGTAAAATTAGTTAGAGAGGAACCACCACCATTGTTATTGCGCACCTGTATTTTTCCTGAGGAAGCTGTTGCTGGAACGGAAACCCGAATCTCCGTATCACTAACTATATTAAAAGATGTAGTTGAAGAGTTTCCAAAAAAAACTACGGAAGCATTAGTAAAGCCTTCCCCTATTATAGTTACTAATTGCCCAACAGGACCTGAAGCCGGGCTAAAAGATGTTATTATTGGAATACCTGTTAGCTTAAACTGCCCACTGCTATTTACCTGTCCATTTGGGGTTCTCACCAAAAAAGTGCCTGTAGTCGCAGTGATTGGAACAATTAACTTTATTTGAGTATCACTTAGTACGGTGTAATTGGTTATTTGCCCATTACCTAGATAGAGCAAAGAAGCACCTGTAAAATTAGTCCCTGTCAATATGACTTCTGTGCCCGCAGGGCCTGATGACGGCGAAAAGGATGTGATGACCGGGGCACCAGCTACTATAAAGTTTGTAGATGAGATTCCAGTACCATTATTGTTTCGTACTTGAATTCTGCCAGAGGAGGCTGTTGCTGGAACTGCAACTTGTATTTGCGTATCACTAACAACTGTGAAAGTTGTAGTTGAACTATTTCCAAAAAAAACTACGCTCGTATTTGTAAAGCCTTGTCCTGTAATGGTAACAACCTGACCAATCGGGCCAGAGGAAGGTGTGAAAGAAGTAACCACTGGAGCCCCTGTCACTTTAAACTGCCCACTGCTGTTAACCTGTCCGTTGGGCGTTCTTACAAGGAAGGTACCTGTAGTAGCTGTTGGTGGTATCGTAAGCTTGATTTCTGTACCACTTATTACTGAGTAATTGGTTATTTGCCCATTCCCAATATATAATAAATTCGCCCCTGTAAAGTTATTTCCTGTAATAACGACTTCCGTGCCAGCAGGTCCGGAAGACGGCGAAAAGGATGTGATGACCGGGGCATTAACTAAAGTATAATTAGAAGAACTACCTGCAGATCCTTGGTTGGAAGTTACTCTAATATTTCCAGTAGATGCAGTTGATGGTACAGTAGCCTTTAACTCTGTGTCACTAACTTTGGTAAAATTAGTAACTGCACCGCTTCCAATAGAAATAGCTGTTACTGTTGAAAAATTTGAGCCTGTAATCGTTATTTCTGTCCCTACTGGGCCAGAGGAAGGAGTGAAGTTGGAGATGATCGGTGCATTTGTTAAAGTATAGTTTGAGGAATTATTGCTCGAACCCTGACTTGAACTTACCCTGATACTTCCATTTGATGCTGAAGCGGGAACTATTACTTTGATCTCTGTTCCACCATTTCCGATTGTGAAATTAGTTGTAGAGCCACTGCCAATTGCAACTGATGTTGTGGCAGAAAAGTTTGAGCCTGTGATTGTAACCTCAGTTCCGACCGGACCCGAAGAAGGAGTAATTGAAGTTATTACTGGTGCATTAACTACAGTATAGCTGCCAGGACCTATACCTGAAGCCTGATTAGAGCTTACACGAACTACACCACTGGAGGATGAAGTTGGAACTTTGACTTTGATCTCAGAATCACTAACGATCGTAAAATCATATGTAGCACCAGATCCTATACTTACTGTATGTGCTTCGGCAAATCCGGAACCTGCTATTGTCATCTCTGTACCCACCGGACCTGATGATGGCGTAAACGAAGTAACTGTCTGCGCAAAGGCACTTATACTTGCACAAAACACCAATAGGAATGAGATCAGCAGCGTTCTTATTAGCGGTGAACTATAAGGGTAAGCGTAGAAACGTGCCATAGCTTTCGATTGTGTAGCTAGTTTTAATTTATTGTGAGTTAGTCTCTTGCATTGTAGAAAACACTTGCAAAATAAGATAATTTATTTCTTATCATCACAATTATTTATAACTATTTTTTTATACTATCAGGCTTAAAAGCGCTAAAATTCAATAATATATATACATTATACACAATATTTACCCATACAAATATTTTTGATCTAATTCAATTATAACATGCTATCAAACAATATGTTATGACCAAGTATAACTCTTAAATGATATAGCTAAAAAAGATTAAAAATCATTTTTAAAAAAAATATCTCACAAACTGAAACATAAAAAGTACAAAAAAACTTCTTACTTGAGTTTCTGAATATATAATTGTAGTATAAAAAGGTTATGTAATCCGAAAAATGATAAAACTATACCTACTTCTGGGTATGCTACCTTAGAATAATCAACTATAAATCACGAAAAATAAACAGATATAAGCTATAGAATGATAAGGAACAGTCAGATTTCAACTGTTAGCTTTTGCGGCGGACGGGGTAGGGGCGATCTTCGTTTTGCTGGATAAATAATTCCTGAGAATCAAGATCGATAGCTATTAAGTTTCCGTAACTGGCATTCTTATAGTACACGCAACCGGCATCCAAGTTCAGGCTATAGTTAGTGTGCGCCACCGACTTTTTTATAGTATGGAGCGCGACCGGGGTGTGACCATGTAACAGTCTTTTATTGCTGAGTTTTGTCGGTACAGGTTTGTAATCCCGGATGTTCAGCATTGCCTCTTTATCTTTAAAAATATTGTCCTGCTTAAAGTCGAAACCTGCGTGCACTAAAAAGTAATCCGGGAGTTCCAGGTAGTAAGGGAGGTTACTCAGGAAGGCCACATATTTAGGAGCGAGTTGCTCGAATTCGTGAATTCCGAAACTTTGTAAGACAAGCTCTTTTTCGGGAGGGGATAAGCTTAACGCGGTTTCTCCTTTAGACGCTGCCTTTAGAAGCATTTGGTCATGGTTGCCGCGCAGGCACTGTACATTATAGTGCTGTTTCTGAAGGTGAATTATAAAATCAATAACGCCTTTGCTGTCGGGGCCTTTATTTACCAAATCGCCCAATACGTATAGTTCATCCTGTTTCTGAAGTTTTAATTTCCCTAACACCAAAGCTTTCAGTGTTTGGGCACAGCCATGAACATCGGTAAGGGCGTAACGAGCCATTGTTGAGCAGTATAAACTATAGTTTGGCAAATGTATTAATAAAAATAGCACCTGTTTGGGGCAGGTGCTATTTTTATCTGAGCCAGTTAATGTTAATTGTATTTTCCGTTATCCAGCTCTGGCTTGTCTGTGTTTCGGTTATCGTTGTTCTTCAATACATTACCTGTAGATGCGGCTTTCTCCTCCGGACCTTCGGTATACTTGTTCTTTAACCTGTCGTGTTCGGCTTTCGTTTGCCCCGGATTTACAGGTTTTGCGCCTGAATTTTTATCCTGGCCACGACCAGTTGGGTTTCCTTTGTTTTCACTGCTTGGTTGGGTGTGCTTATATGATGGCATCTTGTCCTCCTTTTTTAATGTTAAACTGCCTGACTTAAGTGTATCAGGTTCCTCTTCCTTCATCTTCGGTACGCATGTTATCTGGTGGCGGCGTGCCATCGTCAGCAAAATCGTTAACGCCAGTGGCAGATGGACCTTCGGAAGCAGTGTCGCTACCAAAACCTTCTTTACCATCGCGGTTACCGAAACCTCCGCGCTGATGCTCATTCTTTGGCGGATCAGCACCAGGTATAATATGCCCTGCGCGCATTTCCAGTTCACTGGTATCATCTTCTATTACCCGCACCGGACGGCTATGCCCAATATCATTTTTTTGCGAGTCTTTATTGGCGTTATTCTCTTTATTGTCAGCCATAGTTGTTTGTTTTATTAAGTCTGTATAATGGGGTAGTATTAACCTGTTTTACTCCATTTCTATAGTTATGGTTGGGCAAATGCTACGAGCCCACCTGCTCGCCACCATTCACATGTATAACCTGGCCGGTAACGTAAGAGCCATCCTCTGAAGCCAGGAAAACATAAGCTGGCGCTACTTCAGATGGCTGACCAGGACGCTTTAGCGGCACATTCTGACCAAACTCCTTTACTTTTTTAGCATCGAATGAAGCAGGTATAAGCGGTGTCCAGATGGGGCCGGGGGCTACTGCATTTACACGTATTTTTTTCTCAGCTAAGTTGGCAGATAATGATCTGGTGAAAGCTGTTATGGCTCCTTTTGTAGAGGCATAATCCATGAGATGATCGCTGCCACGGTAGGATGTAACGGAAGTTGAGTTAACTATAGCACTGCCAGCTTTCATGTGGTCTAAGGCGGCTTTTGTAATATAGAACATCGAGAAGATATTGGTCTGGAACGTTTTCTCGAGCTGTGCTTTTGTAATATCCTGCAGCTCTGTCTGCTCGTGTTGTTCGGCGGCGTTATTTACCAGGATATCCAGCTTACCCAGCTTTTTTATAGTTTGATCCACTGCTTTCTGGCAAAACTTTTCATTCCCGATATCCCCTGACAGCAACAGGCACTTTCTACCTTCCTGTTCCACAAGCTCTTTTGTCTCTTCTGCATCTTTGTCTTCGTTCAGGTAAACTATAGCTACGTCGGCACCTTCGCGGGCAAAGTGTACAGCTACTGCACGGCCAATACCGCTGTCTCCGCCGGTTATCAGGGCTACTTTATTTTTTAGCTTATCACTGCCTTTATAGTTGTCCCGGATAAATTCGGGCTGAGGGGTCATTTTATGTTCTTTGCCAGGCTGGGTTTTCTGTTTTTGCGCTGGTAGCTTCTTCGGTTTGTTTTCCATAGTTTTGGTAGCTTTAGGTTTGTAGCTGCAATCAATTCAGTTTTAAACTATACGCCAGCAATTTTTAACGCGTTGCCAACCTATCATTAATCAGCTTTATAAAGTATAAGCAACTATTACACGACAAACTATGTGGAAAGAACAAGACAATAAACTACACCGCAGCCTTACTTTTAAGGATTTTAAGCAGGCCATGCGCTTTATGCAACAGGTGGCAAATGTAGCCGAAGAAATGGACCATCACCCGTGGTGGAGCAATGTGTATAACAAAATAGAAATTGAGCTGACTACCCACGATGCCGGCAACACGGTAACCAAACGCGACATTAAACTGGCCCAGCGCATCGATGAGATCTATGATCAGATAACAGCTTCTGAAGTGTAGTTTATAGTTTCAACTATAGTTTCTGAACATAATAACTATAGTTTGCTATTGTGGATAAGTGTTACAGATATGCGACATACGCCACAAACAGCCACATTATCGGTTAGCGATCAACAAGCAATTTTGTAGTATCTTTGCAACATGCAGGAACCCGAAAAAACAAACCTATACCTGGTGCCTACGCCCATTGGTAACCTGGAAGATATAACGCTGCGTGCCATACGGATACTGAAAGAAGTGGACGTGATTCTGGCAGAAGATACCCGGACCAGCGGCAAATTGCTGCAACACCTGGGTATTGAAAAGCGCATGCACAGCCACCACCTGCACAACGAGCACAAAGCCACCGCACATATAGTTGACAGACTTAAAGCCGGTGAAGTGATGGCGCTTATTTCGGATGCGGGCACGCCGGGCATTTCCGACCCGGGGTTTTACCTTGTGCGCGAGTGTTTGAAGAACGACCTGAAAATAGAATGTTTACCGGGCGCTACTGCGTTTGTGCCTGCGCTGGTGAAATCAGGGTTCAGCACCGACAGGTTCACGTTTGAAGGATTCCTGCCGATAAAAAAAGGACGCCAGACACGTTTGCAGAGTCTGGCCGAAGAAGAGCGAACTATGATTTTCTATGAATCGCCACACCGCCTGCTAAAAACACTGACGCAATTTAAAGAGTATTTTGGTGGCGAGCGCATGGCATCCGTTTCACGTGAAATATCTAAAATGTTCGAAGAGACGCTGAATGGCTCTCTCGATGAACTGATACAAATCTTTACAACCAAAGCAATCAAAGGTGAATTCGTCATTGTTGTACAGGGTAGTAAATAGCCCTTATATAGTTCCGTTTTCGGCCCTGCTTACGGGGCTTTTATTATGGCTGGGCTGGCCTACCAAACCGCTGGCTTTTTTCCTGTTTGTAGGGTTTGTGCCACTGCTGTATATGGAGAAATATATAGTAGAGAGCGGATCCCATAAATCGCCGGGCTATAGTTTCTTCAAGTGGTCGTACCTGGCTATGCTGCTCTGGAATGCCTTTACTACCTGGTGGGTGTCGCACTCTACGTTGCCGGGTGGTATTGCCGCTGTTTTATTCAACTCTGCCCTGATGTGTATTCCGCTAACGGCGTTTTACTTTACCCGCAAATATCTCGGCAACACCATCGGTTACATCTCTTTTATAGTTTACTGGATAGCTTTCGAGCAATTGCACCTGAACTGGGATCTTTCGTGGCCGTGGCTTACACTGGGGAATGGCTTTGCTACGCTTAATATCTGGGTGCAATGGTACGAGTACACCGGCTTTCTAGGAGGCTCAGTTTGGGTGCTAGTGGTAAATGTGCTCATCTTTATAGTTGTTAAGGATTACCCAAAACAACGTATCGAGCTTAAAAAACTATGGTTGCCGCTAGTGCTTATAGTTGTGCCTATCGTTATCTCTTATGCAATTCTAGCCACTTATGAAGAGAAAGGCACGCCTACCGAAGTAGTGGTAGTGCAACCAAACATCGACCCTTACCGCGAGAAATTCTCCGGTCACGATAACTTCATCCCCTACGAAGAACAGCAACGCCGCCTCATCAGCCTGTCAGAACAAAAGATCACACCAAATACCAAATTTGTAGTTTGGCCGGAAACATCACTGCGCCAGGACCAGGGCTACTGGGAAGAGCAGTTGCATAGTTACCAATCGATACAGGAGCTGAAGGATTTTGTGCAGTATCATCCTCAGATAGAGCTAGTTGCCGGCCTGGATAGCTATACTTTTTATGGCGATAACAAAAATGCCAGCCCGACCATCCGCCACCTGGAGGGCTTTGGGTATTACGATTCTTTCAACTCGGGCATGCACATTAACCGCAAAAACGAGATCGATATTTACCATAAATCGAAGCTGGTGCCGGGTGTAGAAAAGCTGCCTTATCCGGAACTGTTCAAGTTTTTAGGACCGTTGGCGATTGATTTAGGCGGCACTGTAGGCAGCCAAGGAAGCCAGGATACCCGCGATGTTTTCAAGCATTCCTTAAACGATACATTAGGTGCTGCTCCGGTCATCTGTTACGAATCTATTTACGGCGAATATGTATCGGAATATGTGCGCAATGGTGCCAGCCTGATATTTGTAATCACGAACGACGGCTGGTGGAGCGATTCGCCGGGCTATAAGCAACATTTACAGTATGCCACATTACGCGCCATCGAAACCCGCCGGAGCGTAGCCCGCGCTGCCAACACTGGTATTTCGGCGTTCATCAACCAGAAAGGCGAGATTACAGACCGTTCGGAGTGGTGGGTGCAGGCTGCGTTGTCGCAAACTATACTGGCCAACACCAACCTTACTTTTTATACCCGTACCGGCGAATACATTGGCAATTCGGTTTTGTGGCTATCGCTGCTGCTGTTTGCAGGAACTATAGGTAGCGCTATAATCAACAGGAAAAAACAAAAGCCTGAGCCTAAAGTGGCAACACGCGCCTAAGCTACGTAACTATAAGCTTTGCCAACCAACCTACAAACTATGGACCTGAAGCAACTTTGCCAGCAAGTAACTATAGTTGCCCGTAACGCGGGCAGCTTTATAAAACAGGAGTCTGCTACCTTCGACCGATCTAAAATAGAGCTGAAAGGCTTTAACGACTTAGTGTCTTATGTAGATAAACAGGCGGAAGCCCAACTTGTAGAAGACCTGCGCAAACTGCTGCCCGAAGCCGGCTTTATTACAGAAGAAGACACAGCCACAGAACGCGGCGAAAACTATAACTGGATCATCGACCCGCTGGATGGCACAACCAATTTTACCCACGGATTGCACCACTTTGCGGTAAGCATTGGCCTGATGGAAGGCGAGGAGATTGTACTGGGTGTGATTTATGCGCCCATGATGGACGAGTGCTTTTATGCTACTAAAGGAAATGGGTCTTACTTAAACGATAAACAGATCATGGTCTCCGATGCACCCGCGCTGAAGGATTCTTTGATCGCTACCGGTTTTCCGTACTACGATTTTGAACTCACGCAGCAGTATCTGCAGGTGTTGGGTAGTTTTATGGCTACATCGCATGGGGTTCGTCGTATTGGGTCGGCTGCTTTAGATCTGGCTTATGTTGCTGCCGGCAGGTTCGAGGGCTTTTTTGAATACAACCTGAATGCCTGGGACGTAGCAGCCGGGGTAGTTATAGTGCAGGAAGCGGGCGGAAAACTTTCTAAATTTACAGCAGGCGGCAACTATATTTTCGGGCGCGAGATCGTGGCCAGCAACGGCAATATCCACCAAGAAATGCTTCAAACTATAGCTCAAAACTGGAAACAGGCTGACGCTTAAACTTTTTATATCCGTCTATAGTTGTAATACTATGATACAGCACATCATCATCCTCTTACTTTTTATAGCTGCTGCGGCTTATATCGTTCGCATGTTGTATGCCACTTTTAGCAGCAAAGCAGATGGCTGTGCCAAAAGCTGCGGCGCTTGTGGTGGCATCGATTTTAAGAAGATAGAGCAGGAGATGGAACGACGGAAACAAACTGCCTTACCCAAAGTATAAAACTATAGTACGCAACTATAAATTGTAGAAGGCGCTGTCCAAACGGGTGGCGCCTTTCTTTTTTACCATTCCAAAATCTACATCAACGCACTTCATACATCAAATTTTATAGTTCAGTACATAACCTAAGCCACATTTTGCGTATAGTTCTTTAGCCAACCTGCTATGCAAGAGCTGAACTAACTTAACATAAAACATTATGCAAGATAAAGTAGAAGAAAGATCTCTGGTAAATGTACTTAACCGCCTGCACAAAGATGGTTACAAGTATGATTTTAAAGTATCCGGAGAAGGTAAACTTTGTACTATGGAAAACAAGGACGAGTTTACACCAGACCAGGTACGCATCGTAGACTTTTACCGCTTCGAGGGCGAGAGCAACCCGGACGACATGTCGATACTATATGCTGTTGAGACAAGTAACGGACTGAAAGGAACCATCTCGAACTCCTATGGCCCATACGCCGACACAAACGTAGACAACTTCCTGAAACAGGTAGAAGACCTGGGTAAGAACCTCGATAAAAAAGACAAATAAAAAGAGCCGGCAACTATAGCCGGCTCTTTTGTTTTATAGTTTATAGTTTAGCTTAATCTGTTAGTCGAGTCATCTTTTTTAAGGGCAACTTTAGTAGTACCCAGCTGTTCCGATAGTTGCTCGCCTCCCTTTATAGCAAAGTCCAGCGTACGAATAGGGAACGGAATAACAACACCACGTTCGTCAAATGCCTTTTTAATACGGATGATCGCATCACTTTTAGCACTTACATAATCAAACTGACGACTGTAGGTTACCCAGAAACGGGCTTTAAAGTTGATCGAGCTTTCATCGAACTTATCGTAAACCACTTCTACATCGCGGGTCTTAACGCGGTTCTTTACATCCTGCAGCGCCTCTATCACTATTTGTTGCACCTTCTCCAGGTCTTCGCCATACGAAATGCCCACATCTAGGTCTACGCGCCTGATGCCATGAAAAGAGTAATTCGTAACCGGATTCTCAAACACCATTTTATTGGGCAGCATCACTAACTCGCCGGTCACTTTCCTGATATTTATAGTTCTGAGCGAGATGCGCTCGATCACGCCAAAGTAGTCATTGGTTTCGATCATGTCGCCGACACCAAATGGTTTTTGCACGGCTATTATAGTTCCCGAAATAAAGTTGGCCGCAATATCCTGAAACGCAAAACCCAGCGCCAGACCAACTATACCCACACCGGCCAGCAACGACACCACTACGTTATCCAGTTTCAGCACACTCAGCACCAGCAGGAAACCTATCATCAGAATTGACAGGTACAGCAGTGTAGATATAAGGTTATTAAGGGCAGGACTATGCGAAAAGCGGGTTATTACCCTCTCTAAGCCATCCCGGATTAAACGGGCTATGTAAAAGGTGATAACCAGAATTAAAATGGCGAGGAACAGGTTGGGCAACATAAGTACCAGATGCCTGCCCCATTGCTCCAGCTTGGTGAGTAGCAGTTCTAAGGCTTTGTCAATGTCATTCATAGGGTGTAGCGCTTTCCCCGGAATACTAAACCGGTACTATGCCCATACTCTGGTTCCTTCTGTACAGTTACGACACATTTCAACTTCTGCCCTCGAGCGGACTACGGCCTGCCGGAAATCCGTATACTTTTCGCTGCGCCAAACCTTACTGAACAGATCTTCTTTCAGGTCGCCGAAACGGTATTGCGCATCCTTATCAAAACAGCAAGGCACAACCAGGCCGTCCCAGGTTATAACGCACGAATGCCACATTTTCCAGCAATGGTTCAGTAGCTTATTTTTGATGCTATAGTTGCCATTACCGTTGTTTTTGTACCTGCTATAATAATCTATAGTTGGAATGAGCGGGGAGCCATTCTGATAGTCGTAAATCTGGGCTGTCTTAAATACTACTTCATCTACTCCCAGTTCTTTTGCCAGCATTTTTACATCTTCCAGCTGATGTTCGTTAGGCCTGACCACCAGGTATTGAAACATGATATGCGGCGTTTTAGATTTCAGTGCTCTTTTCCATTTTACCACATTACGCGTTCCTTCAAGCACTTTATCCAGTTTGCCACCTGTGCGGTAGGCAGCGTACGTTTCCTGTGTGGTGCCATCTATCGAAAGTATAAGCCTGTCCAAACCCGATTCAACCGTTTTACGGGCGGTGTCATCGTCTAAATAATGTGCGTTGGTAGAGGTCGCCGTATAGATTCCTTTTTTGCTGGCATAGCTTACCATCTCCAGGAACTGCTTGTGCAAATAAGGCTCGCCCTGGAAATAAAATATAAGGTATAAAAGTTTGCTATGGAGCTGATCTATGATGTGCCGGTAAAGGGTCTCGTTTAGCATACCTGTAGGGCGCGTAAATGAGCGAAGTCCACTGGGGCACTCGGGGCAACGCAGATTGCAGGAGGTAGTCGGCTCCAGAGATATACTTACCGGCAACCCCCAATGCACGGCCTTGCCTGTGGCTTTCGCATACAAATAACTGCTTACCACCTGCACCGCATTAAACGCGCGCTTCCACGTCATCTTCGACAAAAAATTAAGCCCGTCTGTGATGTGTGGATTCATGGGGAGTGCGTGTATACGGTTGTAATTGCCACTAAAAATTTAGGGGCAACCAAGCCGGCTGCCCCTAAGTTATAGCAAAGGACTTAAAAAGCCCAATTTATAGTTATTAGTATCTGAACAGCGCTTTTACATTCGCACTGCCTTCTGTTCCCTCGCTCAGGCCGTTGTAGCTGCTTACAAACACACGCCCGCCCTGTGCCAGCGTTTTGGTAGCCGCCAGGTTCACCAGGTCATCATCGCCACGGTGGTACTCATCATGTATCTCTGCTACGGCGTTCTTCGCATCATAACGTCCCCACACCGGCTGACCAGGTGCAATAAACAGCGTTTCTACGCGGCCGTGTACTGCTTCTGCGGCTACAGTAGCAATGTCTTCGGAAGTAACACCTGTGCCTGCTACATTCTCGTAACGCGACAGCGAGTCAGTATGGTTTTGCTGCATCAATGGCTTCACTACAGCCAGCGCTTTATCATGTAGTCCGTTCGTGGCATCTGCATTTTCGTTAACATGGATGTTTTCCGGAACGATGTTCTTGTATTTGGTATGCGCTTTAAAGATGCTGCAATAGTGGTCCACCCCTGCTAGCACCAGCGGCACATGTTCGTCGTGTAATATCTGCTGCAGGCTGTTATCTACTTCTATCATAAACTCACGCACACGCTCATGTTCTTCGTCGCCTTTGGTAGAGCCGGCACCATGCACAATATTAGAGCCGTTCACTGTAGTAGTCGAGTTCGTGAAGTCCTGATCTTTGCCCTTTACATCAAACTTCAGGGCTTTATTCATCGTGTCCGGTACAAAGGAGCTTATATCTATAGCGCGCATTTTGTCCAGAGTGGCTTCGTATAACCCGATCTTCTCGCGGTTAAGGTTCAGAATAAAGAAGCGTCCGTTTTGGCTCAGCAATGGAATAACCGGGGTAAAGTAAAACTGGTCCAGCACATACACCACATCTGGCATAACAACTGGCAAGGTATAATGTGCTGAAAAACCTTTGGTAATAAACATCGCTAAGCCCTCGGCCTGGTGGCGCCAGAAATTACCATCTGTTAAAAGTTCTTCTGCAGGTTTCAGGTAAGTATCTATTTCCGCATCCGGCACATCATGTCTTGCCAGTAAGGCTTTGGCTTCCCTTATTTTATTTTTGAAAAGTATCTGGTCGCTTCCGTTCAATGTTTCGTGGCCAGCCCGGTGAGTAGGGATAAAAATAGAGATGCACAGCGCATTCTGAGTGTTATTCTGCACATTAAGTAACTTCTCAATGTCTTTCTTGTGGATTAATGCCATATGCTTTGCCTTTTAAGTATTGTTTTTTAGGTATATAATCGGTTCGTTAAAATCACCCTTTTCTTAACAGAGGGGTGAATTTTAAGTACGCAGTAGCGCAAGCAACGGTTATTTTAGGTTCTACTATTGGTTTATAATTACCTGATGTATTTTTCCCCATTGTCATCCCGAGCGTTAGCCGAGGGATCTTATGTGTCCTATCCCATTTGTCATTTCGACGTAAGGAGAAATCTAGGTTCTATAGTTTACTTCTCTCCATCTTTAACCAAGCTATCCTTTCAAACCAATTTCAATCCTGGGAGCTTTACTTACCTATCGTTTCAAACCAGCTTCGGTGCCCTCACGGCCGGGAGGCCCCGTCTTCGGGCATCGCGCTGTGCGAATCTCTTTTGCTCGTTCCTCGCAATGCCTGACGGCACCAGATATTCACAAGGCGCTCAACCCAAAGACTGAGAAGTTTCGCATAGCAACTGCTTTTCTATAGTTTGAACTGATAAGCTTCGATATTTATCGTGGTCATAGTTCCGTAGGGACAGGTCGCAACCTGTCCGTGGGATAGACTGAAACTATAAAACTATAACCTCAACTATACCTATAGCAGAAGTATCCCCTTGAGGGGATTATAGGGGTGTTAATCAACAACTATGAAACTATAGCTGCACCTTAGGAAATAGCAGAAAAGCTCCCCGCCTTAGACTACCGAGAAGCGAGTTCGAAGGTAGCGAGCGTAGCTCTGAGGGGTTGGGGGTGTTTGGACCACGGAAACTACATAACTATACCCAAACTATAGTAACAGCAGAAATTCCCCTCTTGGGAGGGGCAGGGGTGGGTTAAACTCCCTCTCCTGTTTTTAGGAGAGGGATGGGGTGAGGTAGACACAAAACAAAACCGCCCGACACCAAAGGCACCGGGCGGTTGAATGGGTTAAAAATTGATTTAGGTTATTTGTTACTGGCCTGTCCCTGTTGGCTCAGGTGGCGCAGAATATCGTTGGCGGCTTCGCGGTCATTGGGGCGACGGGCTTTTATGGTTACAAAACGTCCTTCCTCATCAATCAGGAAATAAGCGGGTACATCTTTCAGGTCGTAGCGTTTTACAAGCTCTGCATCCAGGCCTTTCAGGTATAAATGTGTGCCCAGCAGTTGTTTTGTAGTTACTGTTCTGCGCCATTTTTCTTCATCATCATCCAGGCCGACATTTACAAACACCACATTTTTATCCTGTAGTTGTTTGGTGAGCGCCTGCATGTGTGGTAGCTCTATCATACATAATCCGCAACCCGCCTGCCAGAAGTTAAGATATACCAGTTTTCCTTTAAAATCGCTGAGCGCAACTTCAGAGCCATCTATACTTTTCAGTTTAAAGTCCGGAGCCAGGCTGCCAAGTGCGTTCTTGCTGTTCTGCGCCAGATAGTTCTCAAGGTAAGCTACTACTTCAGTTTGTTTGCTGCTGGTTTTATAGTCTTTCAGCATTTCTTCGGTGTGGCCAATATGTCCTTTCTGGATAGATTGTTTCAGGATATTTGCCTGTGCCAGTAAACGGGCATTGCC
>NZ_JBEOKT010000028.1:0-23801 GCF_040278685.1 Pontibacter populi | reverse complement strand
TTACCGTTTGGGCGCACATGATGGCCTTGAATTGATATCGCAGGCCGTGGAAGGCGGAAGTATGGCACCCTTTATATTATTAACAGGCCAGAGCGACCGCGAAACTGACGAAAAAGCCATGCGTGTCGGTGCTTCGGATTACCTGGTAAAAGGCACCTTCGATCCGTTCAGCCTGGAGCGGTCTATCCGCTATAGTATAGAGCATGCTAAAAGCTTAGCTGAGATTCAGAAGCTTAATACCGAACTGGAACATCGTGTAGAAGAACGTACCCGGGAGCTTGGTGTGGCTATCCGTAAGCTGGAAGATACCAACCGAAGTCTTTACGAGGCGCAGGTAGAAATTAGAAAAGCGTTACAAAAAGAGAAGGAGCTGCACGAGCTTAAATCACGGTTTGTAACGATCGCTTCACATGAGTTCCGGACACCACTCAGTACTGTGCTTTCTTCGGCATCCCTGATAGGTAAATACAAATACACCGAAGACGACGAGAAACGCCAGAAACATGTGGAGCGCATAAAGTCTGCTGTGAGTAACCTTACCACTATCCTGAACGATTTCCTTTCGATCAGCCGCATAGAAGAGGGCAAAATCTATAATGTGCCGACCACATTTGATCTGAAAGAATTCACGGCCGAGATAGTGGATGAAATGCAGGGACTTGTAAAGATCGGTCAGAAGATACATTATAATCATAGCGGGCCCGAAACTATAGTTACCCTTGATAAGCAGTTGCTCAAAAATATCATACTGAACCTGCTCTCCAATGCAAGCAAATACTCCGGCGAAGGAAAACAGATCTATATTGATACGGCCGTTGATGAAGTCATAAACCTTTCTGTTGCTGATGAAGGTATCGGTATTCCGGAGACAGATAAGATACACCTGTTTACGCCATTTTTCCGGGCACAAAATGTAACCAACATACAGGGAACGGGCCTCGGACTTAACATTGTAAACCGCTACGTAGAAATTATGGGCGGCACTTTAACCTATGATAGTAAACTGAACGAAGGCACTGCCTTCCACATAATATTCCCTAACACAACTCCAGAAGCATGAAAAAAATACTACTGATAGAAGATAACCAGGAGATCAGAGAAAACACTGCTGAAATACTTACGCTGGCAAACTATAAAGTGCAGGAAGCCGAGAATGGAAAAATAGGTGTGGAAATGGCTAAAAATGAGCAACCGGACCTTATTATATGCGATATAATGATGCCCCAGCTCGATGGCTACGGAGTGCTGCACATGCTCAGCAAAAACCCGGTAACATCCAGCATTCCATTCATTTTCCTGACGGCTAAATCGGAGAAAGAAGACTTCAGAAAAGGCATGAACCTGGGTGCGGATGATTACCTGACCAAACCATTCGACGACCTGGAACTGTTGGATGCGGTAGAGATCCGCCTGAAAAAGAACGATATACTGAAGGCAGAATTTTCGAAAAGTGTAGAAGGGATAGACAACTTTATACAGGAAGCACGCGGCTTCGAGGACCTGAACAAACTGCTATCGGATAAACGCAAGGTAACTGTGTTTAAGAAAAAGCAGCACCTGTTTATGGAAGGATACCGCCCGACTGCTTTATACTTCCTGAACAAAGGCAAGATAAAAACCTTTAAGGCAAACGAAGAAGGCCGCGAATACATTACCAACCTTTACAAAGACGGCGACTTTATTGGTTACCTGGATCTGCTGGAAGAGCAACCATACCGCGAATCGGCTGTATCGCTGGAGGATTCTGAAGTATACATCATCCCGAAAGAAGATTTTTTCTCGTTGCTGAACCACAACCGCGACATTGCCAACAAGTTTATCAAAATACTATCCGATAACCTGGCTGACCGCGAAGAACGCCTGTTGAAACTGGCTTATAACTCGGTGCGCAAACGCGTAGCCGAAGCCCTGCTTTTGGTAGAGAAACAGTACCAGCAACAGGCCGGAGACAAAACCCAGATCAGCATTACCCGCGAAGACCTGGCCAGTATAGTTGGCGCTTCCAAGGAAACCGTTATCCGTACCTTAGCCGACTTTAAAGACGAGAAGCTGATAGACAGCCAGGGTAGCCGCATTTTTATCCTTAACTCCGATAAGCTAGCCAAAATGCGGAATTAATACTACAAACTATAAGGGATACAATTACCGCCCTTGCTGTGTGTTTTCACCAGCAAGCATAAACTGCAATAACACTGATTGTTGGTGAAAACACCAACAATGGCTTAAAAGAATAGTAACTATAAACCATAGCCCGAACTTCTAAACCAAGTTCGGGCTTTTTATTTGAGTGAATTTTACCTGCAACAGAGGGTTAGAAGCAAGAAATATCAAAAACTTGAATAACTGACATCAATCTTTTCGATAATTGACATAAGTCATGTTTCTGCTGAATTGCTTTTCGGACATTTGCATGGTAATCTGAAAAACTAAGATGCAGAACAACTTTAAAGCACTTACCTTATCTTATAAGCATGCACCAATCAATGTGCGCGAAGCAGTAGCCCTGAACGAGATCGGTTGCCGTAACCTGCTGGATAAAATTAAGGATTTTACAGATGCCCAGGATGTGCTGGTACTTTCTACCTGCAACCGTACTGAAGTATACTATAGCTCTGAAAAAGAACTGGACCAGGCGATCATAAAACTGATCGCGATGGAACGCAGCTTTTTGTCAAAAAACATAGCGTCTTACTTTAAGCATATAACTGAGCCGGCGCAGGCTGTGCAGCATTTATTTTATGTTGGCCTTGGCCTGGAGTCGCAGGTTGTAGGTGATATGCAGATACTGAACCAGGTAAAGAAAGCTTACCAGTGGTCAGCAGATGCAAATACGGCTGGTCCGTTCCTGCACCGTTTAATGCACACGATATTTGCTACAAACAAGCAGGTTTTTAACGAAACAGCCTTTTTCGATGGTGCTGCATCGGTATCGTATGCCACGGTAGAGTTGGTAGAAGAACTGGTAGCTGACCTGATCAATCCGCGCGTGCTGATGATAGGGGTAGGAGAGATCGGAGCGAATGTATGCGATAACTTCCAGAAATCGAGTGTAAATAATGTTATTATAGTTAACCGTACACATCATAAAGCGCAGGTTTTAGCAGAGAAAACAAATGCAACGGCTGTGTACTGGGAGAACGTGTGGGAAGAGATCGCGAAGGCCGATGTTATTATTTCTTCAGTTCCCGGCGATTGCTTCTTTATTTATAAGGAAGTAGTTGAAAAGCAAGGCATAACGACACCAAAGTTTTTCCTGGACCTGTCTATGCCCCGCAGCATCGACAGCACCTTAGAAGAGATACCTGGAGTAGAAGTATATAACGTAGATACCATCAAAAACCGCGCATCCGAAGCCCTTGAAATGCGCATGGCTGCTATCCCCCAGGTGCAGCACATTATAGCAGAAGCCATGGCCGAGTTCAATACCTGGACCCGCGAAATGGCCATGTCGCCGGCACTGCAGCAGTTTAAGAGTAAACTCGAAGAAATTCGTCAGCAGGAAGTAAACCGTTACCTGAAAAACCTGGGCGAAGCTGAGCGTGAAGTAGTAGAGAAATTAACACAAGGCATCCTGAACAAAATCGTAAAACTACCTGCCCTGGAACTGAAGGCCGCCTGCATGCGTGGTGAGTCGGAAGCGTTGGTGGAAGGCTTAGCTGCTTTGTTCAGTTTAGAAAAGGATAAAGTTTAGTAGTTTAGTATAGGTGAATATATAAAAAGGCTCTTGTTTCAGGAGTCTTTTTTGTTTTCAAACTAGGCAGAGTGCGTCGCTGTTACGCAACAGCGATCATCGTCATGTCGAGCGCAGTCGAGACATCTTATATGCCTTATAGTTGGTGATTTTAATAACTTGAACCAAGCTATAGTTTCAAACCACTCTTCATCCTGGGAGCTTTAGTTACCTATAGTTTCATTTTTTGCTTTGGTGCCCTCACGGCCGGGAGGCCCCGTCTTTGGCCATCGCGCTGTGCGAATCTCTTTTGCTCGTTCCTCGCAATGCCTGCGGCACCAGATATTCACAAGGCGCTCCACCCAAAGACTGTGATATTTCGCATAGGTGCCACCTTTGATATACTTGATATTTTTAGCTGCGAGATTAATCGTGGTTAAAGTTTCTAAGGGACAGGTCGCGACTTGTCCGTGCTATGTCAATAACAATTAAACTATAAAAACAACTAGAGTAAAGGCAGGAAATCCCCTCTCGGGAGGGGTAGGGGTGGGTTAATACACTAACTATAAACCTGATCCAGCTATCAATAAAACATGGCTTTACTTACTCACAATCTCCGGCACCGAAACCAGCACATCCTGAATCAACTGCACTAACCCTGTTGGGTAGACCCCGACATAAACCAGCAGTAAAGCCAACACAGCCAACGTTCCTGCACTGGCCACATAGATCGACGGGCGCAAACGTATAGTTGGTTCGCGTTCCGTTTCCGGTTGCTGGAACATGACGGCGATGATCTTAATGTAGTAGTATAAACCAATGACACTATTGAGAACCAGCATTACTACCAGCAGCCATAGTTGGTCGTTTATACCTGCCGCGATAATGTAGAATTTACCTACAAAGCCAGCTGTAAGCGGAATGCCCGCCAACGACAATAACATAGCAGAGAAAACAGCTGCCGTCCATGGGCGACGCCAAAGCAGGCCTTTATAGTCTTCCAATAGTTCGGCATCGCTGTTCTTGTCGGAGAGCATGGCCACCACACCAAAAGCACCAACGCTGGTAATAAAGTAAGCTACCAGGTAAAAGGTCACCGCTTCAACACCCATCTGGTTACCGGCCATAAATGCCACTAATATGTAACCCAAGTGGGAGATTGAAGAATAAGCCAGGATACGTTTTACGTTCTTCTGCATCAGGGCCAGCAAGTTACCGGCAAACATGGAGGCGATGGCAACTATAGTTAAGATGGTAACCAGCACCGGATACCGGAAACCATCCACTTCCATAAAGAAACGAATCAGCAAGCCCAGTACTCCCCCTTTTGAAACCGTGGCAATAAAGGCCGTAACCGGAGCGGGGGCACCTTCATATACATCTGGCGTCCACATATGGAAAGGGACGATACCGAGCTTAAATCCGACCCCGATCAACATCATGCCGATACCTGTGAGTAACAACAGCGGCAACTCCTGCATAGCCGAAATAGCCACAGCCAAACCAGAGAACACCATTGTGCCCGTGCTAAAGTAAACTAGCGCCATCCCAAACAGCATAAATGCAGATGAGAAAGCAGCCAGAATCAGGTATTTGATACCGGCTTCGTCGGAGCGGGGACGGGTGCGCAGGTATGGGATAAGGGCATAAAGCGAGATACTGAGAATTTCCAGGCCCAGGAACAGCGATGCAAAATGCGTACTGATGACCAGCACACAGGCACCTAAGGTTGCCAACACCAGGAGTAGATAGTATTCTTCTTTCCGTTCTTCGCGCTGCTCAAAATAGGCATATGACAACATACTCACGAGCAGCGATGTCAACAGGATCATCCCGATATAGAACACGCCAAAGCCATCGATCACAAACATCGGTTCAATGACGTAAGCTGTTGTGGTGCGTAACTCAAACAACGAACCAAAGGCCGCGATAAATGATACTGCCGTGATGACATAAATGATCTTATGGTTGCGCCAAGCAGCAATCACGAGCATGGATACGAGCACTGCAACTGTTAGTATCAGCAGCGGCATCAGGTATAAAAAGTCAGTCTGGCTCATGTTTGTTAATTTGGAGATGTGAAGATCTGGAGATTTGAAAATGCACGCTGATTTATCGCTAATTGGTCTGTGGTTGTAGTTGGATCAAGTTGCTGAACGAGTGCAGTTTTTGGTTCAACTATAGTTGACTCTGGCGAAGTATAAGCTTGCAGTTGTTCCGTTATGGATGGTCTGGCCATATCCAGTATGGGTTGCGGATACAAGCCTAGCCAGAGTAAGCTGAGCACCATCGGTACAGCTATAAGCATTTCCCTGAAGTTCAAGTCAGGGAGTGGTTCTTGTCTCGGGCCGGGCTCATAGAACACCTTTTGCATGATGCGCAGCGAATAAGCAGTCGCCAGCACCAGACCTATAGTTGCAAATACGGTAAGCCAGTTTGCTGCCTGCCACGAGCCAACTAAGGTTAAAAATTCAGCGATAAAGTTGCCCAACCCCGGAAGCCCCAGCGATGCCATCACAAATACTAAAGCGATTACGCCCATCCTTGGAGCTTTTGCCCAGAAGCCACCCATCTGTGTAATGTCGCGGGTATGGATGCGCTCATACAGGAATCCGGCAAGTATAAACAAAGCGCCAGTGCTTAGTCCGTGCGCGATCATCTGCATCACCACACCTTGTAGCGCCCACTCGTTAAAGGCAAACACACCCAATATTACAAAGCCCATGTGGCTCACCGAAGTATAGGCTACCAGTCGTTTTAGGTCGGTTTGCGAGTAGGCAACTATAGCCCCGTATATGATACCAATTACACCAAGCAGCATCGCCCATGGGGCAAACTCTACGGTAGCGGTCGGGAAGAGTGGGAGCACGAAGCGCAACAAACCATAAGCCCCAGTTTTAAGTAGTAGTCCGGCCAATATAAGGCTACCTGCGGTGGGTGCCTGCGAGTGTGCGTCGGGCAGCCACGAATGGAACGGCACCACCGGTAACTTCACCAGGAATGCAGCCAGGAAACCGAACATCAGCAAACGTGCGGCCGCCGGAGCAAGTGGTGTGTTTAATAGTTCAAAATAGTTGAAAGTATAGGTGCCGGTTTCGGAGCCGTGGATGAAGTATAAACCAAGTATAGCCAGCAACATGAGCAGTCCGCTTGCCTGTGTGAACAGGAAGAATTTGTAGGCTGCATAGGTGCGGTTTTCGTGCCCCCAAACCCCGATCAAAAAGTACATCGGGATCAGCATCACTTCCCAGAAAAAGTAAAACAGGAACAGGTCCATGGTCAGGAACACGCCTGTAATACCAGCCAAAACCCACAGCAGGTTAAAATGGAAAAACCCAACCTTGTTCTTGATCTCTTTCCAGGAAATAAGCACTGCCAGCAAACCAAGGAAGAAGGTCAGCACCAGCATCAGCAGACTCAATCCATCTAAAGCCAGACTAAAACTCACACCCCATTGCGGAATCCAGGGGAATTCGTAGCGCAGCAGCCAGGCGGAACCGGTACTTGCTTCGGTGCTGACCCAGAGGTAAACTATAAGGACAAGATCAAGCAGTACAGCCGCGAGCGCCACCCAACGCGGAAGCTCCGGGTTTACTTTTTTAGAGAGCCAGGCCAGCAGTCCGCCAGCCATCAGTATCACAATCAGCCAGACGAGTATCATAGGAACAGGCTTATAGTTAATATCATGATAGCACCGACCACAATGCCGGCCACATAGTTGCGGAGCACACCGTTCTGCGTTTCCGAAAACATCACATGGAAGCCTTCGGCAAGGCGGGCAAGTCCGGTGTAAAAGCTGTCGATAAAGTCACGTTTGTTAAGCCTGGAGAAGAACACGTAAGGCCGCACGATCAGCGCATCATACAGCGCATCGAAACCCCAGCCCGAATGCCAGAAACGGTGCAGCGCCATAGCTAAACCCGAGCGTTCTATACTTGCCAGCAGCTGCGGACTTTTGATGTAGAACAGGTACGCCACAAACACACCGCCCAATGAAGCTATAGCCGCCAGCAACTGGAACATCCATTCATTAGCAGCTAACCCTTCATTAGCAGATATGCCTGGAAGTACCGGAGCCAGATAGTCTGAGAAGAGTGTAAAGTGTGCAAAATTGTGCGGTAACTCTATAAAACCACCTACCAGCGAAAGTATAGCCAGGATAATAAGCGGAATGGTAATTACCTTGCCCGGTGGATGCTCCATATGCGTTTTGCTCTCTCCGAAAAAGGTCATGAACACCATCCGGAACGTATAGATCGACGTGATAAATGCGCCCGTCAAACCAGCTAAGTAAAACCAGGTATTTCCGTTCTCGCCAGCTAAGGCATACCACAGAATCTGATCTTTGCTATAGAAACCTGCGGTGATGATGGGGAGTGCAGCCAGTGATGCAGCACCGATCAGGAAAGTCCAGTACACGATGGGCATTTTATGGCGAAGGCCACCCATTTTACGCATGTCCTGTTCGTGGTGCAGTGCCATAATAATTGCCCCTGCACAGAGGAAGAGTAGCGCCTTAAAGAACCCGTGAATCATAAAGTGGAAAATACCAGCCGACCAGGCGCCGACTCCAAGAGCTAAAAACATGTAGCCGATCTGGCTGATGGTAGAGTAGGCGAGTACACGTTTCAGATCATATTGGGTAAGAGCCGAGAAGCCAGCCAGCAGCAAGGTTACTGCGCCAACTATAGCTACTATCGTTTGTGCCAGCGGAGCCAGTTCAAAAATAACGTACATGCGCGCGATCAGGTACACACCTGCTGTAACCATAGTAGCAGCGTGTATCAAAGCAGAAACCGGGGTAGGACCAGCCATGGCATCGGGTAACCATGTTTGCAACGGCAACTGACCCGATTTACCAACCGCACCACCAAGTAGCAACAGCACAACTATAACCGACATCTGCGAACCAACGCTCCAGGCTTCAGGTGCTTCGGAAAGTATAGTCTGGATGTGCAGCGTGCCGAACGCCTGGAACAACATAAACAAGCCAATCGCCATAGCCGTATCGCCGACACGTGTAATGATGAAGGCTTTTCGGGCAGCATAGCCGTTAGCTGGCTCCTTGTACCAGAACCCGATGAGCAGATACGAGCACAGGCCCACACCTTCCCAGCCTAAGTATAAAAGCAGTAGGTTATCGGCCATTACCAGCATCAGCATAGAACCAACAAACAGGTTCATGCAGGCAAAAAACCGGGAGAAATTCTGGTCTTCGGCCATGTAAGCCGTAGCATATAAATGAATGAGCGCCCCTACAAATGTGATCACGAAAACAAAGACCATCGAAAGCGCATCGATATGGAAAGCAATGGAAGGTGTGAAGCCAGCAACGCTAAACCATTGCCATACTTCCTGGTGATAAAACTCCGGCCGGTTAGCCAGAAATTCAATACCTAACAGTATGGTGATGAGCGCAGAAGCTGCCACGCTGCCCACGCCAAGTATTGCCACCAACATGCGCGACAAACGGGTTCCGAAAAGTATCAGCAGCAGTGCTCCCAGAAATGGCAGCGCAGGTATTAGCCAGAGTAGATTTTCCATAGTTGGTTATCCTTTCATTAAGTTTGCGGCATCACTGTCCAGGGTTTTGAGCTGGTGATAGATCTGAAGTATAAGCGCGAGCCCCACCGATACTTCGGCAGCGGCCATAGTGAGTATAAAAATGAACATCACCTGCCCGTCGGGTTGCACCCATTTGGTGCCGGCAACTATAAAAGCCAGTCCGGCAGCGTTGAGCATGATCTCGACAGAAATGAGCATAAAGATGATGTTGCGGCGAATTAGCACGCTGATCAGGCCCAGCATAAAAAGAACGCCAGCCAGCAGTAAAGCAGCTTCCATGTGTGCAGGTGTCATATGGCGGCGCTCCTTTCCTGTTGTTGTAAGAACCGGTGCACCACTTTTTTCTTCTGGCGACCTAGATGGTAAGCGCCAACTATACCAGCCATCAGCATTATACCGCAGAGCTGCACGCCCAGCATATAAGGCCCGTACAACGATATGCCCACCAACCTGGCATCTACGGCTACCAAGGCTTCAGTAGGTTGTGTGTCAGGGGCTAAAATAATGTAGGCCAACTCGGCCAACAGCACCGCCGAAAGTATAGCCGGACCCACCCAAACTTTCGGAGTCAACCAGGCCTTTTCCTTGTCTACATCTTCATGCGTCAGGTTCAGCATCATGATCACGAAGATGATAAGCACAACTATAGCTCCTGCGTAAATGATGATCTCAAGGGCAGCCATAAACGGGGCACCTAGCGTGAAAAACACTACCGCCACCGCCAGGAAAGAAACCACTAAGTATAGTAGCGCATGGATGATGTTGTAGCGGGTAATCGTCATGATGGTGGCGAGTGTGGCAACAGCTGCCGCTATGTAAAATGTCAGTTCCATGGCTTTAGGGGATTAAGCTTTTAACATCAACCGGCGGTCGCTCATTTTCTGCTTCGCCTTTGTCTTTTCCGCCGATGGCCATACCTGCCACTTTATAGTAATTGTAGCCGTGGTACTTGCCCTGGCCATTTATCAGCAGGTCTTTCTTCTCATAAACCAGGTTCTGGCGGTTGTATTCGCCCATCTCAAAATCAGGTATAAGCTGGATGGCATAGGTAGGGCAGGCATCTTCGCAGTAGCCACAGAATATGCAGCGCGAAAAGTTAATGCGGAAAAAGTCTGGATAGCGGCGGCCCGTTTCGTCTTCGGTTGCCTGTAGTGAGATACAATCTACAGGACAGGCAACAGCGCACAGGTTGCAGGCTACGCAGCGCTCGCCACCGTCGGGGTCGCGCGATAGCACGATGCGGCCGCGCCAACGGGTCGGAAGTATCGCTTTCTGCTCGGGGTATAAAATTGTGTCCCGCTTATGAAATGCATGCAGAAATGTGAGCCACATACTGCGCAACAAACTAAACATAGCTGCTCCTTTCTTTATACTTTTTTTACTGTCCCCTCGAGGGGACCACAGGGGTGTTTACTCCTGCGGGTATTTGCTTTTGGCAATAGCTGCTGGGGCTTCAGCTGTCCTTTACACCCCTATAGTCCCCTGAAGGGGACACTCGCTGCTATTACTTTATTCTTCTGTCCAAGCTCTGGACTTAGCTTTTGCTGTTTCGGATTTGTAATCCGGAACCTGTTTACCTGCGGATTTGCAATCTGCTTTTTCCCGGTTGCTAAGGCCTTACCATTGCGGATTGCAAATCCGCAGCTACCTTACTTTCGGATTGCAAATCCGAAAGAGCGACAGTTCTTTTTGACATCCCGACAATAGGAGAGATCTATCTCAACTATAAGCTGTATTAGATTTCTCGCTAAGGCTCAAAATGACAGATGCTTTTATTCACTCATTCACTCAATCAAAATTCAAAACTCACCCCTCCAGCCACAGCACTACAGCGGCAGTTACCATCAGATTCAGCAGTGTCAGTGGCAGCAAAATCTTCCAGCCAAACTCCATCAACTGGTCATATCTTGGCCGTGGCATGGATGCACGGAGCAGGATGAAGATCATTAGGAAAACTGCCACTTTGATGATGAACCACACGATAGGCGGCAGAAAATCAGGGCCGAGCCAGCCACCAAAGTATAGCGTTACCAGCATGCAGGATATAAGCGTGATGCCCATATATTCCCCGATAAAGAACATCCCGAACTTCATGCCCGAATATTCTGAGTGGAAACCTGCTATCAGCTCACTTTCTGCTTCGGGAATGTCCAGGGGGAGGCGGTGTGTTTCAGCGATACCGGCGATGAAGAAGATGACAAAGCCCAGAATCTGCGGAATGAAAAACCATAAGCCAGTTTGTGCTTCCACTATCTCGCGCAGGTTAAAAGAACCGGCCATCAGCACCACACCCATCAGCGCCAGTCCCATAAAAACTTCGTAGGAGATCATCTGTGCCGCGCCGCGCATTGCACCCAGCAAACTATACTTGTTGTTTGATGCCCAGCCACCCAGGATTATACTATAAGCACCCATAGACGACATGGCCAGGAAAAAAAGTAACCCAATATTCAGATCAGCAACTATAATTCCGGGGGCAAACGGTATCACCACGAAGCTGAGCAGCACGCTGATCACAACTATAGCCGGGGCCAGCACGAACACCGGTTTATCAGCGAAAGGCGGTACCCAGTCCTGTTTAAAGAACAGCTTCAGGGAGTCGGCAGCTATAATGAGCAGGCCAAACGGACCAGCCCGGTTCGGACCATAGCGGTCCTGCCATAGAGCCAGCATACGGCGCTCTACCCAGATGAGGGAGGCAGCCACGTTCAGCATCACGAAAAGTACGCCGCCGATGATCAGTAAGTAGTTTGGTGCTGCGGTTTCCATTGCAGTTCTCGGTTAAGTATAGCCCAGGCAGGTAGTTCGGCATATTTTACTCCAGGCAAGCCAACAGGTAAACCGGCTGTTCCGCGCGGAATACTAGGGCTTAGTTTAACTGGCACTTGGTAAAGCTGTCCGTCAATAACAAAAGGCATCTGCTGGCCTTCATCCAGTTTCATGCGCAGTGCATCGTCGGTGTTCAGGGCAATGTATGGTTCTGGTATGCGCTCTTGTATGGCTGCAGCCTGCGCGCTTAGTTCTTCTGTTCCGAAAATGTGGTGCAGCGGAAGTACAAACAGGTGGCCGTCCATCGGCACAAATTTCTCTGGCACAGCTGCCGAAAAAGAGACTTTATGTTCCGGGTCTGGCTCAATCAGTCGTATGCCCGGGTCGCCGCCTTTCAGGTGTCCGCCTACTTCCTGCTGGTATTTGTTTACCGCCTGGTTTGAGTTCCAGCCCGGTGCCCAGAAGAACGGGATCATAGACGAAGGTGGTTGTCCGCGGTAGCCTTCCATGGTAAACGACAGTGGCGAATCCGGATCTTCTGCAGGTTTTGGTTCACTTACGTTGATGTTTGCCCGCATAGCAGTACGGCCGCTGAAACGGTGTGGTGCGCGCGGTATCTTTTGGCCTGCAATTCGGAAATCGGATGATGGTGTTATAAGTTCAAGCCCTTTCATTTTGGGATGTTCTTTTACAATAGCGCTCAGAATATCGTCAAAGCCATGCCACCAGCTGATCTGGTCGTGGGCAACTATAGTTCCGAGCTCACCCAGCCAGCGCCAGCTTTCCTGAATGTCTTCTATAGTTGGGTGTACCTGGTAAAAGCGCTGCGCCCGCCCTTCGTTATTGATAAGCGTGCCATCCGCTTCCGAAAAAGCTCCAGTAGCCAGCAGTACATCGGCATGTTCGGTAGTCTGGTTGTGCAGGTAATCCAGCACGATCACTTTTTTGCAGGCCTTCAGGAATTTTGTAACAAGGCTTTCGCTGGCATGGCGATACAGGTCATTTTCCAGGATGATGACCGTATCAGCATATTCATTTTCAATAGCTTCAAAAGCAGATTCCAGGCGGTGGCCGCCGAGCATGGCTAAGCCCATACTGTTGCTGGCTGGCAAGGTTAAAACGATACCTGCCGCTTTTTCTTTGGCTACCAAGGCATTGGCAATATTGGCTGCAGCCTTAACTATAGCTTCGCTGCCGCTGGATGTACCGGAAATGATCACCGGGTTTTTCGCTTTCATCAAAGCATCAGCTATTTGTTGCGCCAGGTGCAGGTCATCGTTTTTTAGTCCGCTTATGCCCGGGGATTCCGGGTAAATAATGTTGGCAACTGCAAAGCCTAAGCGGGCTATGGCATCCAGATCAGATAAGTAAGTTTGCGTTGCCAGTTCGTCCAGTTTGGTTATAGTTGGTGCGGCGATGAACAAGGGGCCTTTTTCTGTCTGTACCAGTTCACGCACAGCTGCATCCTGCCAAACCGGTATGTTTGCTTTGGACACCTCCTCCAGCAGCGGTTCCTGCCTAACTGCCTGCCTTACGGCCAGTGCCAGCATTGGAGCGGTGTTGGTAAGGTCTTCGCCAAGTATAAATACTGCATCCGCTTTTTCTACTTCACGCATGCTTGGGGTAGGGGCGCTGCTTTCCTTTAAAATCTTCAGAGAGAGTTCCGTCAGGTCATGTTCTGTATCCGATACGCCATGATGGAAGTTGTCTTCGCCTACCAGCGTCTTCAGCATAAAATTAGATTCCAGTGACGCTCTTGTGGACCCAATTCCGATAACGTTACCTTGCCTGATGAGCTGGGCAGCTGCCTGTAGTGCGGTGTACTTATCGGTAGCTTCTGGCAGGTTACTGCGCACCAGGGACTTGCGGATTCGGCTCACACTGTTCACATGCTCATAGCCAAAGCGACCTCGGTCACAGAGAAAATAACCGTTCACTTCGCCGTTATAGCGGTTGGTGATGTTGCGTAAGGTGCCATAACGTTCTCCGGCTGTAATGTTGCAACCTAAACTACAGTGGTGGCAAACCGATGCCGCCATGGTCAGGTCCCATTTGCGGGTATAGTGTTGTTTTAAGGTCTTATCGGTAAACACGCCAGTCGGGCAAACTTCTGCCAGATTACCGCTGAACTCACTTTCCAGCACACCATCTTCGGCACGGCCAAAGTATAAATGGTTATGGGCAGCAAACACGTCCAGGTCTTTGCCGCCGGCATAGTCTTTATAGTAGCGCACGCAGCGGTAGCACTGTATACAGCGGTTCATTTCGTGGTTCAGGAATGGCCCCAGGTACTGGTTTATGTAAGTGCGTTTATCAAACGTATAGTTTCTATAGTTGTGGCCGGTCATTACGGTCATGTCCTGCAGGTGGCAGGAGCCGCCTTCGTCGCACACGGCGCAATCGTGGGGGTGGTTGGTCATCAGCCAGCCAATTACGTGCGCTCTGAATTCCTTAGCTTCCGGGTCAACTATAGAAATGCGCATACCATCCCGTACCTGCTCCATACACGACATAAAGAGCTTTCCTGTGGTATCATTCTCGTCTTTAAACACCTTTACTGCGCATTGTCTGCATGCCCCGATGGAGCCCATGGCCGGATGCCAGCAGAAGTAGGGAACATCCTGGCCCAGCGAAAGGCAAGTCTCTAATAGGTTCTTACCGGTTGGTACCTCAAAGGGTGTGTTATCTATGTAGATGGTTGCCATACTTTTGCTTTGCTCCAGGGACAGTGGTGTTCGTGAATGTGCCGTTCAAAATCCTCTCTGAAGTATTTCAGAGCGCTCTGCAGGGGTTCCATGGCGCCGGGGGCAAGTGCACAGAATGTGTTGCCGGGGCCAAGGTATTTTGTATGAAAATCAAGTGTTAGCAGGTGTTCGGGTTTGCCTTCGCCTTTGTCTATGGCCAGCAAAATTCGCTCTACCCAGGGCAGCCCTTCGCGGCAAGGCGTACAGAACCCGCACGACTCCTGTGCAAAGAAATGCATCAGGTTCAGGGTAAAACCAACCGGGCAGGTTTGGTCATCCATAATAATCATAGTGCCGGTACCCAAACGACTTCCAGCTGCCTGGATAGAAGGATAATCCATGGGCAGGTCCAGGTGCTCTTCCACTAAAAAGTCGGTAGATGCGCCACCGGGTAAAAGTCCACGGAACAGGTAACCGTCCTGCATGCCGCCGGCATATTCTTCCAGGATTTCCCTTATAGTTGTGCCCATCGGCAGCTCCCAGCAACCAGGGGTTTTAACTCTTCCGCTCACACCAAAAAGCTTGGTGCCAGCATCAGCAGTAAGGCCCAGTTTTTTAAACCATTCGGCTCCGTTGTTTATAATGTGTGGCAGGCAGCAAAGTGTCTCCACATTGTTAACTATAGTTGGCTTGCCAAACAAACCACTAACCTGCGGGAAAGGCGGTTTGGCTCTTGGGTTGGCCCGCTTGCCTTCCAGCGCATTCAACAAAGCGGTTTCTTCGCCGCACATGTAGCGACCAACGCCCGTGTGCAGGTGCATGTCCAGGTTAAAGCCTGAGCCAAGTATATTCTGACCTAAGTAACCGGCATCGTAAGCTTCCTGAATGGCTTTGGTGATCTCACGGGCAGCTACTTTATAGGCCCAGCGAAGGAACACATAACTTATACTTGCCTGTATGGCATAGGCCGCCACGATCATGCCTTCTATCAGCTGGTGCGGATTTCCTTCTAAAAGCACACGATCTTTAAAAGTGCCGGGCTCCATTTCGTCGGCATTGGCTACCAGGTATTTAGGGGTGGCAGCATTCGGTCCCATCGGCACAAAGCTCCACTTTAAGCCGGTATTAAAACCAGCTCCGCCACGGCCCTTAAGGTCCGATTCTTTTACCAGTGCCTGTACTTCCTGCGGTGTCATTTCCTTCAGGATTTTACGCACAGACTGATATCCGCCCACCTTCTCATACTCCTTTAAGCTGAGCGGTGCGCGACCGGGTACAATGTGTTGGGTAAGCGGCTTTTCCATAGGCCCGCTTTTAAAGTTTAGGTATACTTGTTCAGAATCTCATCCAGTTGTTCCACCGTCAGGTTACGGTACAGGTCGTTGTCAATCATTAGGGCGGGGGCACAGTCGCAGGTGCCAAGGCAGCAGTTCGGGAGCAAAGTAAATCGGCCATCTGCTGTGGTCTGGCCATATTGTATGTTTAGTTTTTCGTGCAGAGCTTCTTTTATTCCTTCGTAACCCATCACATAGCAGCTGATGCTGTCGCAGAGCAAGATCACGTGTCGACCAACCGGCCTCCGGAAGATCAGGTTGTAGAATGTAGCCACGCTATCCAGTTCCGCTGGCGACATACCCACATAATCGGCCACATCTTTCAGGCTCTCATCCGAAACCCAGCCATGGTTTTGCTGCACGATCTTCAGCGCTTCAATGCAGGCGTTTTTAGGAGCCGGCACGAGGCTTATTTCATGGTCTATCTGATGTTTCTCTTCAGCGGTCAGCATGGTTTTTAATTATGAATTAGAAATTAAAAATTAGAAATAAAGGTATGATTCAAGCCTTGTTGCTGTTCCGGATTTGTAATCCGCTTGTTTCCAGTTGCTAATGCCTTTGCTATGCGGATTACAAATCCGCAGTTATTACACTTTCGGATTGCAAATCCGAAAGAGCAACTAGCTATAATTAACTTGTATTCCTTTCCATTTCTAATTCCTGATTTTTAATTTCTAATTTAAGCGTGAGCGTCAGCGGTCCACATCTGCCAGCACGTAATCCATGGCTCCGAGTATTGATAACAGATCGGCTACGGTGTAGCCTTTGCTGATGTAAGGGAGCATCTGCATGTGCGGGAACGATGGAGTCCGGATGCGTACCCGGTAGGGCGATGTGTTTCCATCGCTTGTCAGGTAATAGCCGTTGGCTCCTTTGGTTGCTTCTATGCAGCTCATCGCTTCGCCGGCAGGTATAACCGGCCCCCAACTCACGCCTAAAAAGTGGGTGATGAGCGTTTCAATATCGTGCATCGTGTTTTTCTTGATTGGTGGTGTGGTAAGCGGATGATCTGATTTGAAAGGACCGGCTGGCATGTTTTTCAGGCACTGTTCTACAATGCGCAGACTCTGGCGCATCTCGGCCACGCGAACTATAGCCCGGTCGTAGCAGTCTCCGTTGCTGGCGGTTGGTACTTCAAAATCAAAGAGCTCGTAGCCGGAGTAAGGCCGCTTTTTACGGAAGTCCCACTCAAAGCCGCAGGCGCGCAGCCCTGGCCCTGTTACGCCCCATTCTATGGCTTCTTCAGCTGTAAAAATGCCAATACCAACGGTACGGGCCTTAAAAAGGCTGTTCTTCATCACCATGTTATCGTATTCTTTCAGCCGTTTCGGGAAATAGTTGATGAAGTTTTGCACCAGCGTTTCCCAGCCTTTTGGCAGGTCCTGCGCCACACCACCGATCCGGAACCAGTTTGGGTGCATGCGTCCGCCACAGATTCCTTCTATGATATCAAATATCTTTTCGCGGTCGGAGAACATGTAGAAAACAGGGGAGAGCTGACCTACGTCCTGGGCAAAAGTACCGTACCACACCAGGTGGCTGGCAATTCTAAAGAGTTCGCAAAGCATTACCCGGATGTACTTTACCCGTTCGGGCACTTCTATGCCAGCCAGTTTCTCTACAGCCTGTAAATAAGCCAGATTGTTCATCACGCCGCCCAGGTAATCCACGCGGTCTGTGTAAGGAATGTAAGTATGCCACGACTGGCGTTCGCCCATTTTCTCAGCGCCACGGTGGTGGAAACCGATATCCGGAATGGCATCAACAATGTCTTCACCGTCCAGCTGAAGTATAATTCGTAAAACGCCGTGCGTGCCGGGGTGCTGCGGACCAATATTCAGGAACATAAAATCACTATCGTCGCTCTGGCGTTGCAGTCCCCATTCTTCGGGGTTAAATTTCAGGGCTGCCTGCTCCAGGTCTACTTTGTCATCATATAGCTGGAAAGGGCCCATTTCGGTGGCGCGGGCAGGGTGTTCTTTGCGGAGCGGATGTCCTACCCAGGTTCGTGGCATAAGAATACGCGACAAGTGCGGATGACCCGAAAAACGGATACCGAACATGTCGTATACTTCGCGCTCATACCAGTTGGCATTTGCCCACAGGCTGCTTATACTTGGGGCTGATGGAAAATCACCTGCTAAGGCTACTTTTAAGCGGATAAACTCGTTGCGGGGGAAAGAGAATAGGTGGTAGACCAGCGTAAAACTGGATTTAGGTACATGGTTAGTCCCACGGTTTTTGGTCCGTTCATCTATAGCCGTCAGATCAAACAGTAGTTTAAATGGTTCGGCCACTTCATTTTTCAGGAAGGTCAGCACGTCCACCATTTTATCCATCGGCATCCAAAGCGTGAGCATCTCGTCTTTGGTTGCCTGCTGCGTGAAGGTGTCTTCGTCGAAGCGTGCCTGTAGCTGTAGTAAGGTGCTGCTATTGTTTTCCATGGCCAGGTTCTTTCTTGAGGGGACCAGTAAATTGTTAATTCATGCTAAATCTATAGTTGCTTTATTATGGTAAATAAATGTTGTGTTACCAGAGACTATAAGGCCTGATAACTTTTGAAAATCTCTAACTCCTAAACTCACAAACTGCTTAACTATCTATAGTTCATCCGGCGACCGGAACTCTGTCATTTGGTCCCATCTATCGCGTTTGCGTGCTTTTACCTCTACTTTTTCAGGTTTTATAACGCCTTGATCCCCAATTGTCCAGCTGAGCGGGCGACGCTCTTTGCCAACGCTTTCGGCCAGCAACATTAGTCCTTCCATAAAGGCATCGGGTCGGGGAGGGCAACCGGGTACGTACACATCAACAGGTAAAAATTTATCCACGCCCTGGACCACACTATAAATATCAAACATGCCGCCGGAGTTGGCGCAGGAACCCATGGAGATCACCCATTTCGGTTCCAGCATCTGTTCGTGCAGGCGCTTGATGATCGGGGCCATCTTGATGAAAACCGTACCGGCGATGATCATGACATCGGCTTCGCGGGGAGTGCCCCGGATTACTTCTGCACCAAAACGGGCCACATCATACTTGGGCGTCATGGAGGTAGCCATCTCAACAAAACAACAACTCAAACCAAAATGGAATGGCCACATAGAGTTTTTACGTCCCCAGGCGACGAGATCCTGCACGGTGGTGAGCATGATACTTTGCTGCACGGTTTCTTCGTAAGAGCTGTTGCCCTTTATCGCATTTGCAGGTTCGTCGGGTTTACTTAGCCACCATTTCATAGGCGTAGAGGTTTGAGTTATGGTTTCATCAGTACATCAGGGTGAGTGTAGGGGCGTTATTCGGTATTAGTTACTCCTTGTTCGACTTATAAAGTCTTATGTCTTTTGTAAAATAATCCTTTGTCAGGATATCATACAGCCGGTTTTTGCATGCGTTTGTAAGCTGCCAGTATCTTTTTGCCATCGGGTCCAAAGTCCAGTGCGCCCATACGCCATTCGTATATCAGCACTACAACCAGCATCACCATAAACACAGCCACGCCGGCGTATCCATACCAGCCCAGTTCACGAAAAGCAATAGCCCAGGAGAGTATAAAAACGGTCTCCACATCAAAGATCACGAAGAGCATAGCTACCATATAAAACTGAGAGGAGAAACGTAAGCGTGCGGAGCCTTCACTAACTATACCGCCTTCATAAGGCTCACCAACCGCCCGGCCTTTGCCACGCTGGCCCAGCACATACGAGATTCCAAGTATAGCACCAACCAGGCTCAGTACGATAGCCCCGTATACCAGCAGGGGCCATAATGGCACATTATTTACTTCAGAAGCCTCCATAGCTTTTTAGGTTTGGTACTACTCGCAACTATAACTATCGGTACTTATTCCTGGTGTCCGGTAATGTAATGCTCCAGTTCTTCTATAATAAACTGTTGTTCTTCTATCATGTATCTTACAATATCACCGATAGAGACGATACCAACCAGGTTGTTATTATCGAAAACCGGCAGGTGCCGGATATACTTGCTTGTCATGAGGGCCATGCATTGTTCCATGGTGGTGTCAGGGGTAACAGAAACAGGATGCTCGCTCATAATTTCCCTGACACTTGTTTCTTTAGACGACCTGCCTTTCAGGATCACTTTGCGGGCATAGTCGCGTTCGGTAATCATGCCTGCAAATTTCTCCTTCTCCAGCACGACCAGTGCTCCTACATGGTTTTCTTCCATCTTCTCAAGCGCATTGTATACGCAGGATTCCGGATCTACAGAAATTACACCTCCCTGCTTTTTCTGTAAAATACAGCGAACGGTTCCCATACTGCCTCCTTCCGTAATTAGGTAATTCTAAAAATAAGTTAATCTGAATATTTAGACCTATATACGAAGGTGATTGAAAAAAGTAAATTAAATGTTTGATAGTTTATGTTTTGTGCAAATTTATAACCTGTAGCTGTATAGCTAAATTAAAATATTAAGTGGTTGATAGTTAGGTTGTAATGTTTGATAATTGTTTAGGAATGTGCTTGTATGGTAGAATTTAAGAACTGCCCGTCCGATATAGAGTGATATTGTACCCGGAAGTAGGTGATAGTTAAAAATTCAGAGTTTATCTGAAAAATTATATTTATAAATTTAGTTTTATGGGCAGGTTTTAGCTTTTTAAAGTTGAAATGGAATTAACTATTTATCTGCAACAAAGTATAATAGGTGCACCTAAGTAAACAACCGGAAATTCCGGAATGAACTAGCTTATTAACCTGTACTATATGAGTATTCCAATATATCCTGGCAACCCTTATCCGCTGGGTGCCACCTGGGATGGAGAAGGAGTGAACTTCGCAATTTATGCCGATAATGCCACAGACGTTGAGCTTTGCTTGTTTGATGACATAACCAGCGAACAGGAATCGGTTAAGATAAAGCTGGTAGAACGCACCCACCAGATCTGGCATACTTATTTACCTGATGTAAAGCCCGGGCAACTATATGGTTACCGTGTAGATGGACCATACGATCCGGAGAACGGACACAGGTTCAATAAAAACAAGCTCCTCCTGGATCCTTATGCCAAAGCTATTTCAGGTGCAGTAGAGTGGCACGACTCGCTGTTTGGATACAAAGTTGGAGACCCAAAAGAAGACCTCAGTTTTAGTGATACCGATAGTGCCCCTTTTTTACCGAAGGCTGTAGTTATAGACCCTAACTTCGACTGGCAAGGCGACAAGCCTCCTAAAACGCCTTACTTCAGATCCATTATCTACGAGGCGCATGTGAAAGGCTTTACTTACCAGCACCCCGACATACCTAAAGAGATTAGAGGTACTTATGCTGCGCTGGCCCACCCGGTAACTATAAACTACCTGAAAGAGCTTGGTATTACAGCAATAGAACTGATGCCTGTACATCATTTTATAAGAGATCGTCACCTGGCAGACAAAGGCCTTACCAATTACTGGGGATATAACTCTATCGGTTTTTTTGCCCCGGATGTGCGCTACAGCAGCAGTGGTAGTTTAGGCGAACAGGTACGTGAGTTTAAGGAGATGGTGCTGGAATTGCATAAAGCAGGTATAGAAGTGATTCTGGATGTGGTGTATAACCACACTGCAGAAGGCAACCACTTGGGGCCAACACTTTCCTTCCGGGGTGTAGACAATGCCTCTTACTACAGGTTAACAGAAGAAAACAAACGCTACTACATGGACTATACCGGTACTGGCAATACCCTTAATTCTTTGTTACCTAGTGTACTGCGTTTAATTATGGATAGTCTGCGTTACTGGATTCTGGAAATGCACGTAGACGGCTTCCGATTTGATCTGGCATCTACGCTGGCCCGTGAGCTGCATGGGGTTGATAAGCTGGGTTCTTTCTTTGATATCATTCACCAGGACCCTGTCATTTCGCAGGTAAAACTGATTGCTGAACCATGGGATATAGGGGAAGGTGGCTACCAGGTAGGTAACTTTCCGGCCGGCTGGACAGAGTGGAACGGAAAGTACCGCGATTGCATGCGCGATTACTGGCGTGGCGAACACAGTATGCTGGCCGAATTTGCCGAGCGCTTTACCGGTAGTTCTGATCTGTATCGCGATGATTACCGCCGGCCGACTGCCAGTATCAATTTTATAACTGCCCACGATGGTTTTACCCTGCATGATCTGGTGTCCTATAACGAGAAGCATAATGAGGCCAACGGCGAAAACAACAACGATGGTGAAAGTCATAACCGTTCCTGGAATTGCGGCGTGGAAGGGCCTACCGAAGACAAAGCTATAGTTGAACTACGACAGCGCCAGAAACGAAATTTCCTGGCCACACTTTTCCTGTCGCAGGGTGTACCGATGTTGGTAGCAGGTGATGAAATAGGCCGTACACAACGAGGTAACAACAACGCTTATTGCCAGGATAACGAAGTATCGTGGCTTAACTGGGAGACAGCCGATAAAGATCAGCTTGATTTTACACGTAAACTGATACAACTTAGAAAAGAGCATCCTGTATTTTGTCGTCGTCGCTGGTTTCAGGGGGTGCCTATAAAAGGTTTGGGTGTGGAAGATATTGCCTGGTTTCTGCCGGATGGTACCGAAATGACAGATGAACACTGGAATCATGACTATGCTAAATCGCTTGGAATATACATGAACGGGCACGGACTACGTAGTGTAGGACCTAAAGGTGAACACATTATGGATGATGATTTTTATGTGATCTTCAATGCCCATCATGATCTACTTAAATTTAAGCTACCGCCAGAAAAATACGGTGCCCAGTGGAGTAAAGTAATCGATACAACTACTGGCCATGTCGGAGAAAATGGTAAATCGTATAAAGCAGGCAAAATGGTTGAAGTAGGGGGCAGGTCTGTCGTGCTTTTACATTCCGAAACTGTAAAAAAGCCTAAAGTAGCAGCCCGGGCACGTAAAGCAGGCGAACCTATTTAAAGGTATAGTTACTCCTGATATTTCTGAATGTCGGGAGTAATTGCCAATTTTGTTGCATGTATACACGCGAACAGGCTTCCCAACTGCGCCAGGCTTTCTGGACGACTTTCGGGCAATATATTGCTCCGCAACTGTCTGCGGACGGTTACCGCACCAACTGGTCTAACTATAAAACAGGGTTTAAGCATGTATATTTCCGGATGCGCGCCGAAAAGAAATCTGCAACGATAAGTATCGAGCTCACCCACCCTGACCCTGAAATACAGGAACTATACTTCGAGCAATTTGAAGAGCTGAAAACTTTGCTGCACGAAACACTGGGAGAAGAGTGGGAATGGGAGCTGCATGGCGAGGATGAGGACGGTAGAACTATAAGCAGGATTTACAAAGAGATCTCCCCGGTAAATGTGTTCAACAAAGACGACTGGCCGCAGCTTATTTCCTTTTTTAAACCCCGGATTATTGCTTTGGATGCCTTCTGGAGTGACGCCAAGTATAGTTTTGATGCGTTGAAGTAAGGTGTTCTAGCGTCAGTCGAAGGATCTTTATTATTCTATCCTATTTGTCATTTCGAACATTCTTGAGACGAGAGTCGAAAAGAGCCAGCGTAGCTGTTAGAAATCTTAAGTGTCCTATAGTTTGATTCTTTTGAATCCGAACCAAGCTATAGTTTTAAATCACTTTCAATCCTGGGAGCTCTACTAACCTATAGTTTCAATCCAGCTTTGGTGCCCTCACGGCCGGGAGGCCTCGTCTTCGGGTATCGCGCTGCGCGAATCTCTTTTGCTCCTTCGTCGCAATGCCTTTCGGCACCAGATATTCACAAGGCGCTCAACCCAAAGACTGTGATATTTCGCATAGCAACCAGCAT
>NZ_JBEOKT010000027.1:0-46226 GCF_040278685.1 Pontibacter populi | reverse complement strand
ATCAGCAGTAATCCGGCTACAAATGCCAGGCTGCTGTTTCTGATCATTTTCTTTAAAGAGCTCATTGTCTTACTCCTTCAAATGTGGTGTCTTCGGTTTCATCCTCGCAAGCTATGCAGCTCATTGCCTGCACATACTTCTTGTCCATCAGGGCAACATATACTATAAGACCCAGGAAGAACACGAAGAAGATGCTGAATGAGATCAGCGGATATATTTCGATGCCATCTATGGCTTGCAAAACATTCTTATACATTGTCTTAGATTTTGCGACTTCTGGACAAAGGACAAAAGACTAAGGATAAAATCTCTTTCGTCTTTTGTCACCTGGTCTTTTGTCAGATTTACTCTTGTGTTTCTTTCACTTTAATGTCAGTACCCAGGCGCTGCAGGTAAGCGATCAGGGCTACGATCTCTGCTTCAGGCTTTACTTCAATACCTTCTTTTGCCAGGTCTGCAGAAATACCCTTTGCCTGTGTCATCAGCTCTTCATTAGCTTTAGCGATATACTCATCTTCATAAGGAACACCAAGCTGCTTCAGAACGCGTAGTTTATCTTCGGTTGTACTCTGGTCTATTTCCTGCTCAAACAACCATGGGTATGCTGGCATAATAGAGCCCGGGGACATAGAAGTTGGATCCATCATGTGATGGTAGTGCCAGCTGTGCGGATACTTACCTCCCACTCTGTGAAGATCCGGACCGGTACGTTTAGAACCCCACAGGAAGTTGTGATCGTACACGAACTCACCAGCTTTAGAGTATTCGCCGTAACGCTCTGTTTCTGACCTGAATGGACGAACCATTTGTGTGTGGCAGTTAACGCAACCCTCTTTTATGTACAGGTCACGACCTTGTAACTCCAGCGACGTGTAAGGCTTCACGCTGGCTATAGTTGGCACGTTAGATTTGATCACAAAAGCAGGTATAAACTCTACCAGACCACCGATCAGGATCGCAACTGTAGCCCAGATGGCCATTTGAGTTGGACGCTTCTCGATCCATGAGTGCCAGTGACCAGCATTTGAGCTTTCTGACTTAACAACTACAGGGGCTTCAGTTCTTTCGTTGGCAACCAGGCTACCAGACTTGGCAGTTTTATAAAGGTTATACACCATCAGGAACACACCGCTCAGGTAAAGGATACCACCGATACCACGCAGATAATACATTGGCACGATCTGAAGTACTGTTTCCAGGAAGTTAGAGTATTGTAGTGTACCTTCTGCAGTGAACTGTTTCCACATTAAGCCTTGTGTAAAACCAGCCCAGTACATTGGAATGGCATAGAAAAGAATACCCAGCGTACCTAACCAGAAGTGGGCATTTGCCATCTTCTTCGAGAAAAGCTCTGTTTTGTAAAGACGCGGGAACAACCAATATAGCATGGCAAATGTCAGGAAGCCGTTCCAGCCAAGGGCACCAACGTGTACGTGTGCTACTATCCAGTCAGTAAAGTGGGCAATGGCGTTTACGTTCTTTAAAGAAAGCATCGGACCTTCGAACGTTGCCATACCATAAGCTGTGATAGCAACTACCATGAATTTCAGGATAGGCTCTTCACGCACTTTATCCCAGGCGCCACGCAGTGTAAGCAAACCGTTGATCATACCACCCCAGCTCGGAGCAAGCAGCATAACAGAGAACACAACACCCAGCGACTGAGCCCAGTCTGGTAATGAAGTATACAATAAGTGGTGCGGACCAGCCCAGATATAGATGAAGATCAGCGACCAGAAGTGGATAATAGATAATCTGTAAGAGTAAACCGGACGATTGGCAGCCTTAGGCAGGAAGTAATACATCAGGCCTAAGAATGGCGTAGTTAAGAAGAACGCAACCGCGTTGTGGCCATACCACCACTGCACCAGCGCATCCTGCACACCTGCATAACCAGAATAACTCTTAAACAGGTTAACCGGCATCTCATAAGAGTTTACAATGTGTAGCACTGCCACAGTTAAGAAGGTAGCAATGTAGAACCAGATGGCTACGTACATGTGCTTTTCGCGGCGCCTGGCAAGTGTACCAAACATGTTCCATCCGAAAACTACCCAGATCAGCGTGATAGCTATATCGATAGGCCACTCCAGCTCAGCATACTCTTTAGAAGTAGTTATACCCAGCGGAAGCGTGATAACAGCAGAAACTATAATTAACTGCCAGCCCCAGAAATTGATCTTGCTGAGCAGATCAGAATACATACGGGTTTTGCAAAGGCGCTGCAATGAGTAATAAACACCCATAAAGATGGCGTTACCAACAAAGGCGAAGATAACAGCGTTGGTGTGCAATGGTCTTACACGGCCAAAAGTTGTGTATTGCGTACCCATGTTCATATCCGGGTTAGCCAGCTGAAAGGCAATGATCACCCCTATCAGCATACCGGCAATACCCCAGAACACGGTGGCTATACCAAAATCCCGAACGATCTTATTGTCATAGAAGAACGTTTCGGTAGCACCTGCGTCCCGGCCTTTCGGCTTCAGCTTATCTGGTGCATTTTCTAAGACTTCAGCTACATTAGTCGACATGTGCGGTGTCCTCCATTTTGTTTAAGTGTTGTATTTGTTTTGATAATTTGACGATTTGATAGTTTCTGAACTATGGCTACAAATTTCTGCAGATGTATTCCGCAAAAAGATGATTAATGTCATTTCAGTTGGTGATTGATATCAGCCGGAATAGTTAGAGAAGTATGAGTTAAAGAGTTTAAGAGTGTTTGGGTTTATAGTTTAAAGCACAACTATATTACATGCAACCAACTCATAACTATAGCTTTAAGGCTGCAGGCTCTCTTCAGTCCCTATCCCTTCTTTCAATTTTTTACTATTTTTTGGAGTTACCTCGTTATCGAAAAGCATGCGCACAGCCGGCGTATAATCGTCGTCGTACTGGCCGGAGCGAACCGCCCACAAAAAAGCTCCCAGGAAGGCTGCTGCCACTGTTACACTCACCGCGATCATTAAAAAGATGATATACATGGTAGTTAGAGAGTTAAAGAGTTTAGGAGTTAGTGAAGAAAGATTTTATGAAATTTTTACAAATCATTAATCATTACTAACTATTCATTAGTCATTGAAAATTGTCATTACAAACCGGCTCGTTTGGCGGCTATTTTTACAGAGAGTGTTGCAAAAGTCATCACACTAAGCGTACTCACAGGCATCAGAATAGCGGAAACGATCGGGGTGAACAGCCCCATTACCGCCATAGTTAAGCCTATCACGTTGTAGACCAGCGACACGGCAAAAGTGAGTAGGATCAGGGTCATGGTAGTTTTAGAAAACTTCAGGAACTTGCTTAGCTTATCAAAAGCGGTGGCATCCAGAATGGCGTCGCAGGACGGTGAGAAGTTGGTAATGCTGTTTGTTAGGGCAATACCGGCATCACTTTGGCGAAGGGCACCGGCATCATTCAATCCGTCTCCTACCATCATCACCTGGTGCCGTAGCTTCTTCAAGTGCTGAATGTACTCCAGCTTTTGCACCGGGCTCTGGTTAAAGTTAAGTTCTGCCTCTTTGCCCAGCAGTTCCTGCAAACGTGCTTCTTCGTGATTATTGTCGCCGGATAATACTGCCAGTTTTTTATCTTTCAAATCAGTCAGTATACCCTTCAGGCCCTGGCGGTAAACGTTATAGAATGTATAGTAACCAAGCACAACCCCGTCAAAAGAAACGTACACCGTTGTTTTAAGTGTATCTTTAACAGCATCTGCTTTTACACCTATGTATGAAGCAGATCCGACACGAACTATACTTCCGTTAACTTCGCCCACAAGACCTTTTCCTGCAATCTCCCGGAAGTTTTCTACAGCTATAGTTTCACCGATCAGGCTCTGGAAAATGCGCTGGCTTAATGGGTGTGTTGAGTGGCTTAATACTGATTTTATAGTTTGCTCCTGCCCTACTGTAAGTGCTTTGCCACTATAGGTAAGTTCTGCGGCACTTGGCTCTGTAAGTGTACCGGTCTTATCAAATACAACGGCATCAATTTTAGCCAGCGTTTCTACTACAGCAGTGTTTTTAAGATAGAATTTGTTTCTGCCGAAAACGCGCAGGGTATGGCCGTGCACAAAAGGCGTAGCCAGCGAAAGCGCACATGGGCAGGCAATGATAAGTACAGACGTGAAGGCACGCATGGCCATTTCCGTGTCGCGGGGCACCCAGTAAACGAGCGAGCCGGCGGCAACTATAAGCGTAACTATAATAAACCACTTACCGGCAATGTTGGCATAGGTATTTACACCAGTGCTCTCTTCTTTAGAGAAAACGCTGTCATTCCAGAGTTGCGTCAGGTATCCTTGGGATACTTCCTTTACTACTTCCAGTTCAATGCTTTCGCCAACCTGTCGGCCACCGGCATATATCACTTCGCCCATCACTTTCTCAACAGGCTCCGATTCTCCGCTCACGAAACTATAGTCTATCAGGGCAGAACCACGAAGTAGAATTGCGTCAGCCGGAATAAGCTCCTGGTTCCGGATACGGATACGGTCCCCTACTTTCAGGTTGCGTACAGCCACGGCTTCTTCCTCACCGTTCTCTTTGAGCACTGTTACAGAAACCGGGAAATAGGAGGTGTAGTCTCTGTCGAATGAAAGCGTGTCATAGGTCTTCTGCTGGAAATATTTACCGATCAGCATAAAGAACACCAGTCCTGTAAACGAGTCGAAATAGCCCGGACCTGTACCCGAAACCACTTCATAGATACTGGTAAAGAACAACGCCAGCAAACCTGTGGCAATAGGCAGGTCAATGTTTACCATGCGCTGTCTGATACCTTCCCAGGCAGACGTAAAGAACCCGCGCGCACTATAAAAGAACACCGGAATTGCCAGCAAAAAGCTCAGATAGCCAAAGAAAGTGCCAAACGTACGTTGCAAACCTTCGGTAAAAGCAAGGTAATCCGGGAAAGCCAGCAACATAACGTTACCAAAACTAAAGCCAGCTATGCCCAGTTTATAGATAATCGTGCGGCTTGGTTTTATAGTTTTCTTACCGTCGGTATCGGCCAGTGTAATTTCCGGCTCGTAGCCAATGCGCGAAAGCAAAGTAATGACCTCGCGCAGCGATACTTTTTGATGGAAGTAAGTAAGAGATACTTCTTTGCGCAGAAAGTTTACAGTAGTCTCTGAAATTCCCGGATTCAATTTGAAAAGGTTCTCGAGCAGCCAGATACACGAGCTGCAGTGCATTTGGGGTGTATAGAACGTGATCTTACAGATATTGTCATCTTTAAAACTGATCAGTTGAGCCTCTACACCGGCATCGTCTAGGTAAGCAAAGCGGCTTTCTACAACAGGTTTTTTACCTGTAATACCCGGATTTTCTTCGAGGTTATAGTAATTGCAGAGATTGTTCTCTTCTAAAAGTTCGTAAACGTTCTTGCAGCCTGTGCAGCAAAATGCTTTATCGTCTGCTAGTATCAGTTCGTCCACGCAGGAATCCCCGCAATGGTAGCATGTCTGAACATTGGTTTGGAGTGCGGCTTCCATCTCAATTTTCTTTTTATGGTCTTTTGCAAAGGTAGATGGATACCCTCCCTGAAATGATGACAAGGGTCATGTTTAGGGGTGATTGATGTCACTGCAAAGGCTTTAAAAAGAACAGACATTTGTAATGTAAACGCTGAGGGAAAGAGTTGGTACCGAAAGGTTAGCGCTCGTATAGTTCGGGAAAAAGCGGTTTACAAAGCAACTGAGCTATAGTTGCAGTTTTAAAGTGATAGGTGTTTTGTTTTATAGTTTAGTACAGGTGAACGACTGGTATCCGGGAGCGGATACCAAAACAAAAAAGGCAGGCTTTTATGAGCCTGCCTTTTGTTTTTATGCCTGAACTATAGTTTACTTAATCGTAAAGGTGACAAATCTTATACAGTTTCTCAGGGTCGAGAATGGTAATGCTGCTGCCTTTTGTAGTGATGATGTTTTCGTCTTTAAAGTCGGATAACAGGCGTATAGTGGTTTCTTTGGCGGTACCAACTATAGAGGCCAGGTCTTCCCTGGAAATTGAGATCGTAAATGTATTTTCGCCTTCCTGCTGCTGGTAGGTTTTCTGTAACAGCAATAGTGCTTCCGCTAAACGCTCGCGAACTGGTTTATAGGCCATTTGCACCATGCGCTCTTCTGCTTCGCCAAGGGCACGCGAGAACAACTTCATCAGTCCACTGGAGAATTCGTTGTTGGTAGCAATAAGGTCGAGAAACTGTGACTTTGGAATAAAGCAGACAACGGCATCATCAAGAGCTACAGCCGAAGCTGAATAATTAGTATCAGCCATTAGAGCCCGGTAGCCTACCACATCGCCTGGCTTAGCCAAACGAATGATCTGCTCTTTGCCATCGCTACCCATTTTGGAAACTTTTACCTTACCCGAGTTAATGCAATGCAAGCCCGAAGGCCTGGTGCCCTCATGGAAAATAACCTGTCCTTTTTTGAAGGTAAAGCACGACTTAGTAGCAGATACATCTTCTAACTCATTGCCTTTACAGCAACCCATCAGCGAGTGCTTCCTGGATGCGCAGTTCATACAATCTGGCGCTGCAAATTTCATCATACAATTTCGAATAGTGCTGTAAAAGTAAGCATTAGCACAATATATCCTAAGGCAAGCAACAGCCTTTTTTTACGAAACGTTCCGGATAGGCTTCTGTGCAGGCTTTTAGCCACTTACCTGACTATAATTTATAGTTGCAGCTATAGTTTGCTGACCTCAGACTTCCGGGTTAAATACAGAAAATGTATTATCTGTATAAAAGAACACGATCTGTTTTACGACCTTATCTTCTTTTAAAGCAGGCAATTTTACTGTTTCAGCAGTTACTTCGTTTTGTACTTTACCGTTTATCACCTCGCCAGCAATCTCATCGAACTTTGTAACAGGCTCAGCTATAGTTTCGGGTATTACCGTGTTAGCAGGTGTTGCTATTTTTGTTAGCATATCGCCTTCTCCCAGCAATAGCCAGTCAGGGTTGATAGTTCTGTAGTTACTTAGTACTTTGAGAATTACATCCAGGCTGGGTTTGTTTCTGCCACTCAGGATGTGGCTCAGGATGGCACGAGGCACTTCAATACCGTCAGCAAACTGCGACGAAGAAAGCCCTGCGTATTCTATTAATTGCCTGATCCTTTCAACCATAAAACTAAGTAATTACGACTTGTAACAAATGTAACAACACTTAACAAGACTACCAAAAGCAACAACAAACACATCAAATATTAACTTAAACTATAGGTTTCAATTTTATACACTTGTCTTTTATTATCAAATAATTAAGCATCATTAAAGCAAAACATTTATCTATAGTTTACAATTGTATATACATTTGTAAACTATGGTGTAATTTCATCATTGTGGTCTAGCTATCAGTCTTTAAAGGTTTAGGTTGGCTATCTTACACTTACTAACTGTTTGACTAGCAGCAACTATAGGCTTAACCTAAACTGTCACAATGTCACCCCTCATTTTACCCCTATGTGGATAAACCGAGTTATCCACAACACCCTAATTTACTTAACAATAGCGCATTAGCTATATGTATCAAACTATAGCTTTAGATACTATAATACTGCCACATTATGCATCGGGTCCCATCCAGGAAAGATAGAGCGACACCCTCCTTTCACCAACACATATCACCACTCATAGTTTTTGTACTTTTAACACACAACGTAAACTATAGCGCATAAAAAAACTGCACTACCTTCGGAGAGTATCCTGGGAGCAGTGCAGTTTTTAAAATTATAGTTATTTCTTATTTCACGATAAGTTTGCCATTCATTCTTCTCCAATGGTCCGGATAAGTACAGACAAAATCATAGGTGCCAGGTGGCGGTGCTTTAAACTCATGCACCACTGTTTGACTAGGTAGTGCCAAAGGTGTTGCGGTTAACACATGTTTGCTATCCGGTATATAATTTCCGGACGGGCCTATCTCCGCGCCTATCTTTGCCGCCTTCTCTAACATACCTTCTGTTATAACCACAAAATTATGGATAGCATTCAGATCTGTTCCTTCATTTATCAGGGTTAACTTTACCAGCGCATCCGCTTCTACTTCCAGGGTATCCTGGTCAAAAACCATTTCTTCAACTTCATCTCCGGTTGCCCGCAACACAATTTCAACAGTAGGCTGCAAGGTTGTGTCGGCTACTTCCTGGATAGGTGCAGATACGCTATCATTCATTTTTTTCTCCAGCACACCAACCTCACTGGTATTGTTACCACAAGCTGCTATGGCAAATACCGAGGCTATTGTTACTATATGAGCTATTCTTTTCATGAGATGCTCCTCTTTAAAGCCATCTTATCCAAAATATTCTTTCGCCAGTTTCTTGTCGTGGCCATAAATATCATCTCGGAAATGCACCTTACCTTCATCATCTACCCAACTTGTAAAGTAAACCAGATATACCTGTAACTTTTTAGGCAATGTTATCCAGGTTTCCTCACCGTCAGCTATAGTCTGGCGCATGCGCGCCCTGTCCCATTCCGGCATATCCTTTAAAAGATATTCTCCTAGTTCAAGTGGTTTTTCTAGGCGTACACAACCATGGCTGAATCCGCGTTCTGTCTGGTTAAACAGAGCATCAGCTGGTGTATCGTGCAGGTATACGTTATAGGAGTTCGGGAACAAGAACTTGATATTACCCAACGAGTTTGTTGGCCCCGGACGCTGACGCACCATATACGGGAAGTTCTTTTCAGTAACACCTGCCCAGTTTATACTCGATGAAGAGATTGGCTTCGGATTCTTTTCTTTTGTGACGATCTCCATATCCGCACCCTCCAGGTAATTCGGGTTGCGCAGCATGGCAGGCTTTATTTCTTTCTCAACTATACTGTTGGGTACGTTCCAGTAAGGGGCCAATACAATGAACTCCAGCTTATCACTAAAGATCGGGGTCGAGTTAAGTTCTTTACCCACAATTACTTTCATCTCAAAGGTTTTCTTATATTCCCTTTCAGCTTCAGGGTCATTATCCGGGTCTTCGTACATGTATAGCTTGTATTCCGGTATGTTTACCCAGATATATTTCTGATCAAGGCTTTTTGGTACCAGTCGTTTTGGGATCCAGCGCCAGCGTTCCATGTTCATCATAATCTGCTGTATCCGTTCCTCAACAGGCACATTCATCATGCGCAGCGTGTTTCCGCCTACTTTTCCATCCTGGTCCAGGCCATGCAAGCGCTGAAACTCTTTTACCTGGGCAACCAATGCATCATCAAACAGGCGCATCTTCGGGTCGTTCACGTTTATAACGCCGCCCGGGTTCAGGCGCTTACGTAGCTGAATAACAGCTGCTGCTGTATCTCCTTTTTCCAGTACTTTTGCTTTGCCAAGCTCTACTTTAGCCCAGCCACCTTTTTCCTGCAATTCACGGTATTTCTGTAAGGTTTCCCGGAGATCAATGTAGCCTTTATGCAGGGCTTCAAACTCGTAGTACGGGTAAGTACTTTCACGCTCCTGCAGTATGGTCTGTAATGCTTTGTGCAGTTTAATCTTGTTCTTTTTTACGTTCCAGTCTATTGAGCCTACTTCGCCAGGGTTTACACGTCCGCGGTAAAAGTCGGATGCATAGTTAAAATAAGACGCAGTAAGGCCCAGATCTATCTTCTGCTGTAGTTCCAGCCGTGCGGAGTCCTGTCCGCCCATGTCTTCATACTGTTTGAACAGGGTTTTAAAATCTACCAGCTTATACCTTTTCGGGTCCAGGCCCTCTTTGGTCGCATTATCAATAGTCGCTAAGAATTTCTGGGCTTCCGGCACCAGTTCGTTATCCCGGAACCAGGCCAGACTATAGTCTCTTTCTCCATAAAACAGGTACATCATGTCGGCATGCTCTTTAAAAGCAGGTTCCTTGCTGATGTATTCTTTTATGTAAAGGCTGTCGGTAGTGGCTTGTGGCAGTTCTTTTATGCCCAGCATATCGCCAATTTTATTCCCATTCTCTTTGCCTCCCGATTTATTACAGGAAACAGTAAATATCATCAGCAAAAGGGCCGAAAACAGGTATAATACTTTTGATTTATAATGATAAGGGTTCATGTTGTTAGGTTTTGATGCAATTGTGTAGCGAATGATGTATATAGTTCAACAGCAATCTGTTTTTAATACAATTTTATAGCCACTTTGAATTGATAATCACGTGGTTTAGCTTTATGTACTGCAACTTTAGTTAAAAAGTTATAAGCCTGTGCCTGTCCGTATTACTCAGCTATAATTCTTGCGGCAACACTCATACATCAACTATAGACAGCAATTGGTAAGGTTTTTATGGTAAACATGAAATCATTAACTTACCCGTTAAAGCAACCAGATACGTATGAAGCCTTATCAGAAATATTTACTAGGTTTAGGGATGGCCGGAAGCCTTCACCTGACCGCCTGCACGACACAAACCACTACAAATACCGAAACTATGACCACAGCGCAACAAGCCCAACAACAGGTTTCAGAAGATGTGCACAGCTACGCCGAACCAACCAAAGCCGTAGCCCGCCACTTAGACCTGGATATTGCGGTTAATTTTGATTCTAAAACTATAAGCGGAACCGCCAGCTACGCTATCGACAACCTGGCCAAAGGCAACGAGATAATTTTTGATACCCGTGGTCTGCAGATCGAAAAAGTATTCCTGGGCGACAACAAAGAAGAAACCACATTCAGGTTAGGTGAAACCGATAAGTTTTTAGGCCAGCCGCTTTATGTAACTATAAAACCTGAGACCAACCGCGTAACCATAAAATATAAAACATCACCGGATGCAGCCGCCCTGCAGTGGTTAAACCCGCAGCAGACCGCCGGCAAAAAACATCCGTTCCTTTTCACTCAGTCGCAGGCCATACTTGCCCGCACCTGGATACCGATACAGGACAGCCCAGGCATACGCATTACCTACAACGCAAAAGTAAGCGTGCCTAAAGAGTTGATGGCCGTTATGAGTGCTGAGAACCCGATGGAAAAGAACGACACCGGTGTCTATAGTTTCCAGATGAAGCAGCAGATACCATCTTACCTGATGGCGTTGTCTGTGGGCGATATGGTTTTCAGTGAAGTTGGTCCTCAGACAGGTATTTACGCCGAACCCGCAACTATAGAAGCTGCTGCTTACGAGTTTGCTGAAATGGACAAGATGCTGGTTGCCGCCGAAAAGATCTATGGAAAGTACCGCTGGGACCGTTACGACCTGCTGGTGCTGCCTCCATCGTTCCCGTTTGGTGGCATGGAGAACCCGCGCCTTACTTTTGTTACCCCTACCGTTTTAGCGAAAGACAGATCGCTTACCAGCCTGATCGCTCACGAACTGGCACATAGCTGGAGCGGCAACCTGGTAACTAACGCTACGTGGAACGATTTCTGGCTGAACGAAGGCTTTACCGTTTACTTCGAGCGCCGCATTATGGAAGAACTATACGGTAAACCATACGCGGATATGCTGGCTGTGCTGGGCTACCAGGACCTGACAAATACGATAAAAGAATTGGGTGCTGAAAGTGAAGACACCAGGCTAAAACTGGACCTGGAAGGCCGCGACCCGGATGAAGGATTAACGGACATTGCTTATGAGAAAGGCAACCTGTTTTTGCGCCATATCGAGATGGCTGTTGGCCGTGAGCGTTTTGATGAATTCGTGAACAAGTACTTTAACACGTTTGCTTTCCAGAGCACCAATACAGATAAGTTTTTGGAGTTTTTGAGAACAGACCTGATAAAAGGTGACACAGAACTGGCTGAGAAAATCGATATTGAAGGCTGGGTATTTACTGCCGGCTTACCCGAAGATCATATAAAACCTACATCGGAACGGTTTGCGCAGGTAGAAGAAACGTATACTGCCTGGAAAAATGGCAAACCTGCCTCGCAATTAATTACCAAAGACTGGTCGAGCCACGAATGGCTGCACTTTATACGAATGCTTCCAGCCAACATGAACCAGCAGCAGATGCAAGACCTTGACAAAGCCTTTAACTTCACCAACTCCGGTAACTCCGAGGTGTTAGCTGCCTGGTTCATACATGCCATCAATAACAACTATATTACGGCCGACAAAGCCCTGGAAACATTCCTGACCAATGTTGGCCGTCGTAAATTCCTTGTGCCGATATACAAAGCACTGGCCGCCACACCGGAAGGTAAAAAGAAAGCCCTGGCTATTTATGCCAAAGCCCGACCAAACTACCATGCCGTATCTACAGTAACCTTGGATGAAATGCTGAAGTAGCAATTATAAACTGTAGTTAAAAACAATAAGCCCGACCAGTTGTATGGTCGGGCTTCTTTTATGAGTACTCTGTGGCTTTCTGACCTGCTTGGGGAGCCCGGCGAAACAACAGAGCTTTGTGCTTTTATCTGCCGCCTTTGTGCTCGGCTTTCAGGTTTATACTTTTTTCTGCTACCATGGTCAGCATCTGGTCTGCTTTCTTTTCTTCATCAAGCGTTGCTCCCAGTTCCATTTCAACATCTTTCAGTCCGAGTTGCTTGGCATAGGTGCAAACAGTACCATAAGCTGCGATCTCGTAATGCTCTACACGTTGTGCGCTGGCAATAAGGGCAGCATCCATCACACTCTTATCGGCACGTTCATCCATCATCGATTCGGCTTCTTTTATAATTCCTTCCATTGCTTTGCAATGTTCAGAATCAGCTTTCTGCCCCATCATTTTAAAAACATTATCAAGGCGCTTAATCTGATTTTTAGTAATTTCTAAGTGCTCCTCAAATGCTGCCTTCAGATCTTTTGATGCTGCGGCTTTGATCATTTTAGGAAGCGCTTTTGTTATCTGATGCTCAGCGCTGTAAATGTCTTTTAATTCATGGATCAAAAGATCCTCTAAGTTGTTTAGTTTCATAGCTTGGAAAGGTTTAGCGTCTTACAAATTCAGTTACGAGCTTGTGGAAATACTATACGCGGGGTCAGCCTCAGGGTTAAGCAAATTATAATTTAATTCAGCAAACAACCCAAATAATCAACCTCACGAAATAATATATATAACTTTACATATATCTTCTTTCTTGTAATCACTGTAAGTTAACTGCTCACCAACTGTTATATTTTTTTACCCCCTATTTGCAACGAAAAAACGCCAGAGCGGTAAAGTCTGATAGCTATCCGGTTGTTGCAGCACTTAAACTGTACCTATACCGTAATAGAGATATCAGTACAATAAAAAGCATAAAAGAGTAACTGTGGAGAAACCTAAAGGAAAGCTGATTGCAGTAGGCGGAAACGAAGACAAAGGAACATACCCTAATCCTAAGTCGAAGAAAAAATACTACCTCGATTTTTTTGAACTGGGCATCCTGAAGCGCTTTATACAGGAAATACCGGTTAAAAACCCGCATATAGAAGTAATTACAACGGCTTCGCTTATTCCGGAAGAGGTTGGTGAACGCTATATGAGTGCCTTTGGTATTTTGGGCGCCGAAAACGCCCGCCTGATGCACATCCGTAACGAAGAAGACGCGCTTTTACCGGAGTACATTGAACGCATTAGTAAAGCCGATGGCGTTATGATGAGTGGTGGTAACCAATCGCGGTTAACCCAGATCTTCGGGGGAACTGAATTCCTGGAAATAATGCAGCGACGTTACCACGAAGAACCGTTTGTAGTAGCTGGTACAAGCGCTGGCGCCATGGCCATGTCCAGGATAATGATAAAGGGTGGCAGCTCTACCGAATCGTTGCTGCGTGGCTCCGTTAAAATGGCACACGGACTTGGTTTTATAGATGGCCTGATCATAGATTCTCACTTTGTGATACGTGGACGTTTCGGGAGGCTGATCGAAGCAGTAGTAACGCACTCGAAAACGATCGGCATTGGTTTAGGTGAAGATACCGGTGTACTGATAACGGAAGGTGACCTGATCGAAACAATTGGCTCTAACCTGGTGGTAGTGATCGATGGGCATAGTGTGGGTTATACTAACGTGCACGATGTGCCAGCAGGCCGGCCGATCTCTATAGAGAAATTACTGATGCACGTACTGGCAAAAGGCAACATTTATAACATTGATACAAGGGAATTCTTTAAAGATGAGGAAGCCCTGCACCAAAGCATGGTACAGGAAGCCCGGCGCTAAACTATAGTTAGTTAACGGCTTTTACCTCATCTTTGTAAATAGCCACTATAGTTGGTTTGTTGCCTGCCTTGCAGGCGCGGTACATTCCTTCGGAGTTGAAAGGCATGGCTACATTACCCAAGGCATCCACAGCTACTAGGCCGCCTTCGCCGCCAAAGCGCACAAGCTTGTCCATCACTACTTTTTCGCAGGCCTGCTGCAAACTATAGGCTTTGTATTCCATTAAACAGGACACATCGTAGGCAACCACGGCTCTCAGGAAATACTCGCCGTGGCCGGTACAGGAAATGGCGCAGGTTTCATTGTTGGCGTAAGTGCCTGACCCGATAACCGGAGTGTCGCCGATTCGGTTATAGTTCTTATTTGTCATTCCGCCCGTTGAGGTAGCAGCTGCCAGGTTTCCGTCTAAGTCCAGGGCTACGGCGCCAACAGTTCCAAACTTCTCATCTCCGGGAGTGTGGTCCAGCATAAAAATGTCTGAGTCGCGCACTTCGCACCATTGTTTGTACCGGAACATATCAAAAAAGTAATCATCGGGGGCAAACTCGATCTGCTGGTTGCGTGCAAAGTCTTCGGCACCATAACCGCTCATAAATACATGGTCTGAATGCTCCAGGATAGCCCTTGCCAGCGAAACAGGGTTTTTGATGTTATACACTCCAGCCACAGCCCCAGCCTGCAGGGTTTTACCACACATAATGGCCGCGTCCATCTCATGCTTGCCATGCTTGGTAAACACAGATCCTTTGCCCGCATTAAACAACGGTGTGTTTTCCAGCGCTTCCACGGTTTTCTGTACGGCATCCAGGGCATTCCCTCCTGCTTCCAGTATCTTACTTCCCTGTTCTATGGCGTAGTGTAAGGCTGCTTTGTATTTCACTTCAAGGGCCGGCGTCATGGAGGCTGGTGTTATAGTGCCCGCCCCACCATGAATGGCGATAGAATAATTACCCATTTATAGTTTCTTATGATACAATTTAACTTGGTTTACGATGCAAGCCGGTCACAGTTAGGCAGGTAGTATAGTTTACAAAAAAAGTACACCTAAACCGCGAAAAAACACTTAACTCATATCGGAATTTAGTATCTTTGTTTTTAGTTACTAAATAAAAATACAGAAATTATGTCGTTTGATATCCAAGGAAAACTGCACGAAATCTTCGCGGAAAACCAGGTAAGTGATAAATTCAGAAAGCGCGAGTTTGTACTCGAGATTCCGGATGGTTCTTACACCCAGTACGCTAAGTTCCAGCTAACTCAGGATAAGTGCAGCCTGCTAGACCAGTTCCAGAAAGGACAGGAAGTAAAGGTTTCTTTCAACTTATCAGGAAAGCCGTTTGTAAAGAATGGTGAGACCTTATATTTTACTAACCTGCAGGCCTGGAGACTTGAGGCAGCTAATGCCGGTGGTGGTAACTTTGGCGGTGCTCCTGCTTCGGCTCCTGCACAGGCTCAAGCCCCTACGTTCTACTCTTCTGAAGCAGATAACGACCTGCCTTTCTAAGCAAAGGAAACTATATTATACAAGAAAGCGGGCCCAAAGCCCGCTTTTTTTATGCCCACCCCTGCCCAACCTTTCGCGTAAAGTATAGTACAACACACCCGCACCTTAGTTTTGCATCATGCCAAAGCCTAAATTCATTTTTATGGATGAACTCCAGCGCCTTATCTGGCAAGGCGAGAACGACCAGGTAGATTTTAAACAGCGCGTTACCCAACCCGAAAAAATTGCCCGTACCATGGTTTCGTTTGCCAATACTCGCGGCGGCACGATCCTGATCGGCGTTAAAGATAATGGAGTGGTGTGTGGTGTAGACCCTGAAGAAGAGAAACATACCCTGCAGCTTGCAGCCAACTTTTACTGCGACCCTCCTGTTGCGCTTACCTACGAAGAAATAGAAGTAGATCATCACCTGGTTTTAAAAGTAACTATACCGGAAAGCCGGCATAAGCCACATTTCGCGAAAGTGAAAGAAGATGACTGGCGCGGCTACGTGCGTGTAAAAGATACCAGCGTACAGACCAGTAAAATGGTAAACAAGGTATTACAGCACGAAGAGCCTCAGTTTGAACGCTTGCCCCTAGACCGGCACGAGAATGCAGCTCTGGAAATGCTGCAAAAACAACCCCGCCTTACGCTAAAACAATACATGAAAGCCGCCAACCTTTCTGAGCGCCGCGCGCACCGCATTTTGGTAAAACTTGTGATACACGGTTACCTCCGTCTCCACGACAAAGAGAAAGAAGAGTACTATACACTGAGCTAGGTTTTATTTATCGTAGCGAAGCAGGTTACCTTTCAGGTAGGTTTCGGTGTGGGTGAAATTGCCCTGTTCATCAAATACCTGCCAGTCGCCTTCCCAGTAATAATGCGCCATAGTTGCATCGCGGTATAGTCTGGCAGTACCAGCTTTTGCCACATTTCCGTTTTCGTGATAGCGCCATACCTGTATAACCGGCGAGTTACGGGTGTACTTCTCTTTCATGAACAGTTTGCCTCCGGGGTTATAGTAATACCAGGTCCCCACTTCTCTGCCATGCCTGAATCGCCCGTTACGGATCAGGTCTTTGTCATCGTTTATGTAAACCTTCCAGCGCCCATGGTATTCCTGGTTCTTATCAAAAGCATTTACCTGGAAAGGCAAATACCAGCGCTTTATTATAAACGGCTTTGCTGTTTGAGCAAACGCTGCAAATGGCAGTGCTGCAACCATGAGTAAAACGATAGCTCTTTTCATAGTTAGATGACCTGTTACTGTACGTAAAGCTAATGTATGATATTTTACTTATCAACTAAAGATTTAGTTATAAAATAACTCACTCATTTATAACAACATGCAAACGGGTTGTCTTTATACTGAAAATTAATTCTTCTAACTATAGTAAAAATACTATCAAAGGCATTACCGGCGCTTATAGTTTACCGTACACTATATAAAAATAGCTCCCTATCTATAGATCCGCCGGAGCGTTACTACCTGCCAACTATAGGCAGTTTTTTGGTTTTCACCCTTAACCAATACCTTATGCCAAAAGCAAGCACAGCTACCGCAAAACAGAAAACAACCAAAACCGATTCAATTACCAAAACAGCCAGCGTACGACCTGCAGCTACTAACGGAAAAGCCATGAAGGCAGCAGACCGCAAAGTTTTCGTACTCGACACATCGGTTATACTTTACGACCACAGCGCTATCCAGAACTTCCAGGAACATGACGTTGCCATACCTATAACTGTACTCGAAGAACTTGATAACTTCAAAAAGGGCAACGACATCAAGAATTTTGAAGCCCGCGAGTTCATCCGTTTCATCGATAAACTATCAGCAGAACATAAGCTACAGGAATGGATACCGTTGAACGGGAAGACAAAAGGCAGTTTCCGGGTGATCATGAACGAGAACGTGACCCTGGATGCTGTAAAGGTTTTCGGCGATAAGAACGACCACCGGATACTGAACTCGGCGCTTCAGATACAACAGGAACAGCCGGGCCGCAAAGTGGTGCTGGTTACAAAGGATATAAACCTGCGCCTGAAAGCCCGCGCCCTAAACCTGATATCGGAAGACTATGAAACAGGTAAAATTCAGGATGTGGCTGGTTTGTACACCGGGAATGACACCCTGGAAGATGTGCCAGCCAACATCATAAATGACCTGTATGAAAAAGGCGTTTGTGAAGTGGACAAAGTAATGCCTTCTCCACCGGCCGATAACCATTTTTTTATCCTGAAGAGCTTTAAAAACTCGATCCTGTCTTTCTATAACGCCTCTGAAAAGCTGCTGGAACGTGTGGACAAACAAGCTGCCTTCGGGGTGAAGCCGCGTAATGCCGAACAGACCTTTGCGCTGCACGCCCTTTTAAACCCGAACATTAAGCTGGTTTCGATACAGGGTGTGGCCGGTACTGGCAAAACCTTGCTGGCACTGGCAAGTGCCCTGGAGCAACGCCGCGATTATAAGCAGATCTACCTGGCCAGGCCTATCGTGCCGCTAAGCAACAAAGACATCGGTTACCTGCCCGGCGATATCAAATCGAAGCTGAACCCTTACATGGAGCCGCTCTGGGATAACCTGAAGTACATACAGAACCAGTTCGCTGAGAACAGTAAAGAATACCAGAAAATACGCGACATGGTAGAACTGGAAAAACTGATGATCACGCCGCTGGCATATATTCGTGGCCGAAGTTTGTCCAACATCATTTTTATAGTTGATGAAGCGCAGAACCTGACACCGCACGAAGTAAAAACCATCATTTCACGGGCCGGCGAAAACACCAAGATCATCTTTACCGGGGACATCTACCAGATCGATACACCTTACCTGGACTCTCAAAGTAACGGTTTATCTTACCTGATTGATCGCGCTAAGAATCACCCGCTTTATGCACACGTAACCCTTATGAAAGGTGAACGCTCTGAACTGGCAAACCTGGCGAATGAACTTTTATAGTTAGTAAGTTAGAAGGTTTATAAGTTAGAAAGTTATAAAAGCAAAAGCCGCAGCTGTTTATAGTTGCGGCTTTTGCTTTTTTAGTTTGAACTTGTTTAGGGTTTATAGTTTCTGCAGTAGAAATCGAGCCATTGTTGGTGTTTTCACCAACAATCCAGGCGCCTGGCTCTTTATACTTGCTGGTGAAAATACACAGCAAGGGCGTATACTGAACCCAGATAAAACACGAAACAGCTTCTTTGTTATAAACTATACAGACTACTTCAGGTAACGCTCTTTTAAAATGTTGATGTGATGGCGTTCGTGACCGGCAATAACGTAAATAAGTCCGCGAAGAGTGATCTGTTTTCCATTGGCAGTACCCACATTTTCCAGCATAGTTGAGTCGAAGCCCCGGAACATACACATATTAGACCTGCGCACCAGATCATACTCTTCCAGAATATCTCTTAACAGGCGATCATTTGCCCTTGAGTTTTCAGCATACATGTTCTCATCGAACCCTGGCAACGGTGTCTGTTCGCCACGGGCAATACAAAGTGCACGATACGCAAATACCCTTTCCGAATCGATCATGTGTTGTAACAGTTCTTTCATAGTCCATTTGCCGTCAGCGTACGCTTCTTCTGCCCTGTCATCATCTATAGCTGCAAAAAGAGACCGGATCTCTGAGTTCTGCTCTTCCAGCGTCTGCATGATCTCTGCATTTTCTGGTACCTGGTTCACATAAGGTAAGTAATAAGCCGGATATTCGTTCTGTAGTGGTCTTTTAATCGTTAAGGTCATAGTATTACTTTTTGGCGGTATTTTGTTTGTTATCGGTCATTAGGGTTTGCAGGTTGGTAAGACTTTCATGTATCTCCTGTTCCGTTTTATAGTTTTGCCAGGCACCTTTATACAAAGCCAGCGGGCTATCTTCTAAGGGAGTTGTTTGTCGCCATGTAATTATGGTGCCCTTTTCAGTCTCCTTCAACACCACACTTCCAGTCGATTTTATAGTTTGTCCTTCCTGCTTCAGTTCATAGTTCAGGCTGTCGGGTGCAGTGCTTTGGGTAAACAGCATGTGCCAGTTACCGAATTTGTCACCGTTCCAGTTCTGCCGTGCTCCCGCCCCACTCATTGGTCCGCCATATAAATAGATCAGGCTAGGGTCGTTGGTAGTATTCCAGGCGCACCAGCGTTTCCAGTCGGTTGTGTTGTTCAGGTATGGGAAAACATGTTCGGGAGTAGCATCAATAACTATAGTTTGTCTTACCTCCATTTGTTTAGGTAATAAGGTAGCTCCCCCAAAAAAACAGGCCGCCAGCACCACCAGTACCACAGCAAAACGCAACAATAGCTTCATAAGGTTTACAGTAATAATAGATAATGCAGTTGTACTATTGTTTGATTTTATTCACCAAGTTAGTGGAAGTATCTGATGCAAATCAATAGCCGGGGCATATATATTTTTTAATTTCTATAGAAGTTTCTTAAAACCCTGCAAAGCAGCTTTTACAACTATAATTCCGTAGAGTAAAGCATTTAACAGAAACAACAAAGAACCATGTTACAGGATTTAATACAAAAAGGGCTGCGCTTGTCGCAACATGCCATATTCCGAAAGTTTGTTACCAGGGCCGGTGGTTTCCTGGCAAAGCCTGCCAAACTGGCCATACTCCTTACCTCCGCTTATGATAAACTTATAGATACAGGTAGTTCTCAAAGCGGCTTCGCCCAGGTAAAAGATATTATGCAAACCTTTATCAGACTGGTAAAAGCATATGCTAATGGTAGTTACAGGGCAGTTTCCAATAAGTCGTTGCTGGTAGGTATTGGCGTGCTTTTATACCTGGTTACCCCACTCGACGTCATCCCGGATTTTATTCCGGTGATCGGTTTATTAGATGATATCAGCTTAATGGCCTGGTTCGTAGACGCCTTCCAGAAAGAAATAAACGGTTTCAGAGCATGGGAGCAGGGAAAGAGCGCGAGTTTAGGAGTTAGAGAGTTAGAAAGTTAAAGAGTTTGGGAGTTGAGGAATTAAAACTTTTAGAAAGCCACTGCAATTGCGTAGTGGCTTTGCTTGTTTGTAGAACTTTTGGAAATCGTCTTAACAAACTTTCTAACCTTCTAACTTACAAACTTTCTAACTTATCAAACACGCCTGTTTATACCTTTCTAACTTTTTAACTTTTTAACTTTCTAACTTTAGAGTAATTTCAGGCAATCAAACTTTTTATAACTATACATTCACTCATGATCAGCAAACGCATTTTTGCTTTTATAGCAGCTGCCTGGTTGAGTATTGGTATTAGCACTGCGCGCCCCGACGAAGGCATGTGGCTACCGATGCTCCTGAAGCAGCTAAACGAGTCTGATATGCAGAAAAAGGGCCTCAAGCTATCTGCCGAAGACATTTATAGTGTAAACCAGTCCAGCCTGAAAGATGCCATCGTATCGTTTGGCGGATTTTGTACCGGCGAAATGATCTCTCCGGAAGGTCTTTTGCTTACTAACCACCACTGCGGTTACGGCCAGATACAGCAGCACAGTACAGTTGAGAATGATTATCTGACAAAGGGTTTCTGGGCGATGACCAAAGAACAGGAACTGCCAAACCCAGGACTTACTGCCACTTTTATAGTGCGCATGGAGGACGTGACCAAGCAAATATTAGCCGGCGCTGATGCCGCTAAAACCGAAGCTGAGCGCGAAGCCATCATCCAGAAGAACATAACTAAGGTTGCGAAAGAAGCCACTGCCGGCACACACTACGATGCCGTTATAAAGCCTTACTTCTATGGCAATGAGTATTATATGTACATCACCGAAACGTTCAAAGACATCCGTATGGTTGGTGCGCCTCCATCGTCTATCGGTAAGTTTGGTGGCGATACAGATAACTGGATGTGGCCACGCCACACCGGTGACTTCTCGTTGTTCCGTATTTATGCTGGGCCAAACAACGAGCCGGCTGAGTACTCACCTAACAACAAGCCTTACAAGCCGAAGCACCATTTGCCTATTTCGTTAAGCGGCGTGAAGGAAAATGACTTTACGATGGTATTTGGTTTCCCGGGGCGTACTAACGAGTACCTTACCTCGCATGCTATTGAGGAGATATACGAAGTATCTAACCCTGCCAAGATAAAGATCCGCGACACGAAACTGCAGATACTGGATAAGGACATGAAAGCTTCGGATGCGGTTCGTATACAGTATGCAGCCAAGTATGCTAGCATTGCCAACTACTGGAAAAAGTGGATCGGTGAGAACCGTGGCCTGCGCAAGGCAAACGCAATTGAGAAGAAAAAAGAACTAGAAGCCCAGTTTGTGAACTGGGTAAACGCTGACCCGGCACGCAAGCAGGAATATGGTAACCTGATGGCTGAGTTTGAGAAGAACTATAAGACTCTGGATGGCATCACAATTTCCCGCGACTATATTATGGAAGCAGCCAACGGCGTTGAACTGATCCGTTACGCCAGCGGTTTCGGTAAGCTGCAGGAAATGATAGCTGCCAAAGCGCCACAGGCAGAAATTAACTCACAGGTTGAAAAACTTGAAAAAGGTGCTGCTGGTTTCTTTAAGAACTACAACGCCCCTACCGACAAGAAAGTGTTTGCAGCATTAATGGGCATGTATTACAACGACCTGGACAAGAAGTTGCTTCCGGAAGCTGTAAGAACTGCTGGTGTTAAAGCAAAAGGTGATTTCAGTAATCTGGCTGATGAAATTTACAGCAAGTCTCAGCTAACGTCAGAGGCGGGTGTTAAGAAGCTGCTGGCTGATGTAAAAGCTGGCAAAACAAATACGCTGAAAAATGACCCGGCCTTTGCTCTTGCCAACGCCATCGACACGCATTACCGCACACAGGTATTGCCTACTTACACAGCCGTTAACGATAACCTGAACCTGTTGTACAGAAAGTATATTACCGGCTTGCGTGCCATGCAACAGGATAAGAAGTTTTACCCGGATGCTAACTCTACCCTGCGTGTTGCTTACGGTAAAGTAGAGCCTTACGAGCCGCTGGATGGCGTACAGTATAATTGCTATACTACCCTGGAAGGCATTATGGAAAAAGCTGCTATGGAAGGTATAGAGGATTACGTAATACCGGAAAAACTGCGCGAACTATACGAGAAAAAGGACTATGGCCAGTATGGCGTGAACGGTGAGCTACCGGTTGCTTTCATTGCATCTAACCACACCACAGGCGGTAACTCTGGTTCTCCGGTTATTAATGCCAATGGGCAGCTGATAGGCACTAACTTCGACCGTAACTGGGAAGGCACCATGAGTGACATTGCTTACAACCCGGACCAGGTGCGTAACATTGCTGTGGATGCCCGTTACATGCTGTTTATAGTTGATAAATTTGCCGGTGCCGGCCACCTCGTAAAAGAGATGACCCTGGTAACCGACAACACATCAGGTTTGCCGCAGGTAGATAGCCGTAAAAAAGCTGAGCCAACTAAAGAGCTTTCTAAGAGAGAGAAACGCAAACTGGAGAAAGAGGCTAAAAAAGCTAAAAAGAAAGCGAAAGAAGCTGCTGAAGTAAACTAAGCACAACTATAGTTTATAGTTACCCAAAGCCCTGCCAATAGTTTAGGCGGGGCTTTTTTTATTATATCTATAAGGCTGTTTTGAATTTTATTATTGGAAGCTAAAAAAAGGAGGATTTTCGGCTTCTGGTGAGACTCCTCCCCCAAACTCTTCGGGATGTGTCAGTTGAGTGGCGTAGCAGCGCTATGGCTCGAAAAAGAGGCGAAGCCAGGTTTCCCGAAAGTCTTTTTGATCTTAGACCGGAAAAGTGCTTTTGCAGCCCAATGAATAAATTCAAAACAGCCTCTATACCTACTTATTTTCCATGTAAGCCTGCCAGTTCACAATAAGTACTTTCTCGTCTTGGAGTAACAGGTATCCATAATCGTAGCAGAAGTGGTAGGTATTGCCTTGTTTGGAACGGTACAAATGGGTGAAGTGGCGGAAGTCGAAGCCTGCCATTTGGAGCACCTCCCGCCGCAGGGTAGTCTTGCCCTCCGGGCTGTAGCGCTGCAGCAAGAAACGGTTGTGGCGCAATTTGTTATTGGTCTCCTTCATCAGGCGCTCACCTGCATCCTCGGAGCGTCGGCGGTTGCTGGCTGCCGCCCGGCACTGGTTGGAACAGTATACCTTGCCTGCCCTGCCTACCAGCGGCTGGTCGCAGGTTTCACAAGTTCTTTTGGTCTTATCCATAGGTTAGATAATACATTAAGCGCACATAAACGGTTAAAAACGTTATATACGTTTATAAGCGCACTTATGCGCACGATCTGCGCTTAAATGCGCTGAATACCCGAATTTGGTGCCTGTAATACTGATTTTGCACCATGACACAAGCCAATTCCCAGCCCGCTGTATTCCTGCCCCCCCTTGAGCATGAGGGAAAACAGTTCATACGCCTCTGGCACAAGCCCAACCCTTTTATTGTTAAGCGGCTTAAGGAGGCCCCCTGGGTTAAGTACAGCAAGACCTACAAGTGCTTTGTGATGCACCACAATTCACAAAGTATCGAAATGACCTTCGGGCACTTTCAGGGTCTGGCATTGGTTAACTCCCGCTACCTATACCGAGCTAAAAGATTGAAGCCCAATAAACTGGTACCCGTACTAACAGGCGAGCAGATGGGCGAGCCACTTGAAAAAATGCCCGATCTGCCGGTGGTCAAGCTTCAGCCCATGCTGGCAAAAGACGGCAGAACTGTCATTGGCATTACTTTCAAATACAGCCAGCAGGTTTACGAAACGCTTAAATACAGCAGCATTGCTGCCTGGCAACAGGAGCAGAAATGCTATGCAATACCAGAAGGCGGGCAGCACATACAGCAACTTGCCGAGGAACTGGAGGGCGTAGGTTGGCTTTGGCTGAGCCAGGAACTTCTACTTCGCGATGTCGTGCTAATGCGAAGGCTCTGGGAACAAACATATAAGAAGGGTGCAGACTACATTACCTGCCCGATTGATTACCTGGAGAAGCTCTATCTGCTCAATTACTCTATGAACACGATACGCACTTACCACAGCTTGTTGCTGCGCTTCCTCAACAGCCACAAGGCAAAGGGGTTGGACCAGGTAAATATCTTCACGGAGAATGATATTAACCAGTACCACCGACAGATGGTGCAGGCTGGTGCCTACTCCTGCTCTTTTATAAATCAGAGCATCAATGCCGTTAAATTCTATTATCAGCGGGTGCTGGGTCGCCACGAGGTGCAGCTTAATAATGTTGAGCGCCCCGAAAAGCCCGACAGGTTGCCCACAGTGCTTAGTAAGGAAGAGGTAAAAAAGATACTGTCGGCTACCGACAACCTTAAGCACCGCTGCATGCTGCAATTACTCTATGCCGGTGGGCTTAGAATCGGTGAGGTGATAAACCTGAAACTCAGCGACGTGAAGTCGGACCGGAACCTGCTCCTGATCAGAGGCGGCAAGGGCAAAAAGGACCGCACCACCGTGCTATCACAGAAGTTGCTGGAGAACCTTCGGCTCTATTATAAGGAATACAAACCGAAGGAATGGCTCTTTGAGGGCCAGTTTGGGGGGCAGTACACAGCAGACAGCCTGCGCAACGTGTTTCAGGCCTGCCGCAAGAAGGCCGGCGTAAAGACAAATGCGACTCCTCATACCTTGAGACACTCCTTTGCTACGCACCTATTGGAACAAGGCACCGACCTAAGGTATATTCAGACCCTGCTCGGGCACCGCTCGAGTAAAACTACAGAAGTTTACACGCACGTAACCAGCTACGCCCTGGATAAAATCGTGAGTCCGCTTGACAATTTATAGAAAAGAACTAAATTAGTATTGCGCTATGTAAGTGAAAGAAAAGAAAGGCAGCCTCGAAATTAAAAATAGTTAAAAAGAAGCCATCAACACTCTACTCATAGTGCAGATAGTAGGAGTAGGTACTCCTGTTAGCAGATAGTTACCTTTCATTGAAAGCATGAAAAAGTATAGAAATAAGCTTAGTAGTTTCTTAGAGACGGCACTAATTATTGCCTTTGTCTTTTCAATAGGAACGGACAGATTCCCTTTTGTTACCAATGCTATCATCATACTTTGGCTTTCATCGATTCTTGTACGTGTAGCAGACAACATCTTGTATAGAGCAGGCTATAAGAAAAGTGAGATAAGATATGCCACATTGAATGACGGCATCGGCAGATACACTCAGTTTGGAATAGGCGCATTTATCATTCTTCTTTCGGTTGGCTGTTATATTTGGATTCCTTCAACAGGATTGTATTCTTTGGGAGGAATCGGCATAGGGATTTTGCTGATTATAATGGGACTCTTAGAACTGCCGCATGGTGTGATGAAGCTAAAAGCTAATAAGCTGTCCTTGTCAGGGATAGAAGAAAAAGTAGAAAGCAGTGCTTTGCAATTTGTAGAGATAGAGAACGACAAAATAATACTCATCGACTTCGAAGATAAAGTTCTTCAGCAAGAATCATTGAACCTTAGCCCGAGCGCAGCGAACTTAATAGAGCAATTTCTGAGAACTCATATAAATAGCGAGAGCTTAGTGAAAAACAAAGTAAGGTAACAATGTGCAGCCATTATGCTCGGCTACGCCTCGCACATCGGCTGCACGAGTAACGTTGGCGGTAACTTTAAGTACAGAAAGAATTAAATAAAAAGTATTTGTAAATGGGTTGGACAGTAATCTTGGAAGACTACAGGGGAAATGAAATAAAGAAGCTCTCCAAAGAGTTTACACCTTCTTCATTTGCTCATCTTGAATCTGAAAAGTTTAAGACTCTAAGGTATATTGACCCTTATGACGATACCACATTCAACTCCGTTATGTGCAAGGAGTTGGTTTCTGACCTTAATGAACTGTGGAAGGACGAGTCAGCAGATGTAAGAAAACAGATAGAAGAGATACTTGAGTTAACATCTGCATGTATGGACGAGCCGCATACTTATGTGAAGTTCTATGGCGATTAAGAATAGCTTCCGCCAACAATGTACACAAGTTACTCTCGGCTTCGCCTCAATCACCTTATGTACTAACCGTTGGCAGTAAATAAAATTAAGTATGAATCAGGAGGAACTAAGCGAAATAGAAGAATCTTTGGGCATATCCTTACCACGTTATTACAAAGATTTCCAAATTCAATATCCAGATGAGCTTAAAGCGGCAAATTTCAATGAAGTATATTTTTCAGAAGACCCTAAATATCTTGTTGAAATAAATCAATTCTGGAAAAGTATGGGGCTTCCGAGCCAGTTTTTTGCAATTGGTAATGATATAGGAGGTAATTACTTCTTTATCAATCTTTCTAATAACAAAGAAATTGTATATTATTTTGACCACGAAGAAGCTGGTGAAGAAGAAACAGAAAGCAATTCTTGCGAATCTGGAAAAACAGAATGGGGAAAAGTATTAAATCCTGAACATCAAAATTTAATGGAATTTAAAGACTGGCTATTAAACTTCTGGGGAGATGCTTCTTTTTAGTTAACAAGAAAGTTTAAAATATCTCCTGCCAACCCAGTTCAGCCTTAACCCTTGCTACGCTACGGGCTTCGGCTGCACAAATCCGTTATGGGTCATAATAATGACGAAAACAATCTACATATTGACTCTTGTATTGCTCGTTGCTTGCCAAAGTCATGAAAAGCAGCAGCAAGAGAGACTTGAGTATGAGTATGTAGTGAAGAGCTACTACAGTAATGCTGAAGACCCCAAAAACTTACATACTGTTAAATTTTACGACTCATCCGACAGGTTGCTTCGTGAGATTGGCAGAGAAGGCGACTGCACCAGGTACATCTATGATGAAACTGGAAAACTGAAAGAGAAGGTTTGGGGAAGAAGCTGTGAGCAAGCTCATGGAGCAGTAAGGAGCATACTAATCTATGACTCTTTAGGTAACCATGTTGGCACTTATTCTACACAGGACTCGCTGGTTAATCTAGACACCGTAGATTACAAGCAGACTTACTTTTATGACAGTGAAAATAGGCTGGTAAAGGAGAAAACAGCCGAAAGGGTTGAGCCATCAGGTGACACGGTTGAGACTTGGAACTACTATACCTATGATAGAAATAGAAGAGACTCAGTAGTAATAAAAGAAAATGATGGTCTACTCTGGAAGGGAGCCTACAAGTATGATAAGAGTGGAAAACTGGTAGAGCTTAGAAAGATTCGCAGAAATATCTTTGAGAACGAGTACTTCATCTATGACAACCACGGCAGATTGATTGAGAAACTAACAGAAGTGAATGATAAAGTTGCTTCTCCTATTGGGGTCGTCAAAGTCCCTGATTCGAAGATAGTCTACACGTATGACTCAGCTGGTTTCTTAAGCAAAGAGATATTGTACCATGATGGCAAAGCGATTATACAAGAAGTCAATATCAAGGAATATAAAAATTAAGTCCCATAACCAAGTACAGCCTTAACCCTTGCTACGCTGCGGGCTTAGGCTGTACAAAACGTTGTGCGTAATTTTAAAAACAAATAATACTTCAATGAAACCTTAATTTTTTCAATCCAATCTAAAATATGTTAATAGAACAACTAAAATCCCACGGATTTGTGCATGGGATAGATGTCCATTGGAAGAATGATATGAGTGAATTCAAATTGCGGCCAGTTAATGAAGAAGTTTTAAAAACGAAGTCAATCATCTATTGCTGGTTTGACGCATATAATAATGTCGCGATGAATGTAGGGCTAACAAGCCAAACAATAAAGGCACGCTTTTTTTATTCCAGTGGGTATGAAAAATGGCTTAATGGGCTAATAGAGAAGGATAAAGATAGACCAATTCGTTATAAGTGGTTAGATTATTTCAATCAATGTAGGTCAGGAGAAGTAAAAATATACTATAAACCATGTAACCCAGCTTTATTGAGAACAGAAGAGATACAAATGATGGCGGCACTACGTCCTATTCTAAATGTCAAGCGATAACCTTATATATCTTCATTATTTGATAATATGTGAAACTAATGATCGTTGCAGTGCGCTACTCGGTCGACTAGAATGATTAAATATCCTCCCAATTCATTAGTCTAGCGGATTTAATCAATAAAATAATCATTCGATATTGTCAAAGCCCTAATCTTGAATATTTAATCATAATTAACTTGGTTGTTATCGAAAGATTAAAACCTGATAATTCTTCGATAAGATGATGTCAAATACATAAAAAATTGGCCGACTCGAATGCGGGACAACTATATGACTCAAGTGCAAGGAATAGAGCAATAATTAATAGAATTTAGGCTGCCTAAAAGTAAAGTAAAGAAATACTCCGCACAACATCAGCTAAATGCCAGCTTCGGCCGACGGCCTCTGGCGCCGTTTAGCCTAACCGTTATGGGAAATAGGTAATTACAGAAATGGAAACAAGGGAGTTAAAAGAACACGAACTGAATCTTGTAAAGCACCTTGTAAGAATTTCAAAGAAGGAAGGCTCCTATGATATTCCCGACTCGGTTGAAGAATTGAAAGATGGTAAAATGGGGAGTATCCGCTTTTTTAGTGGTGAGCCTAAAAGAAAGTATGCAGCAGACTTAGTACAGGTTGAGTATAAAGACGAAGATAACGTCCCAGTTATAATCACCTTGACCTTAGACAACCACCAAGAACTTTATGAATTAGAATTTTGGAAGGTAGATTTTGAGCAACTTAATCGCTACCCCAAACCTGACGAAGTAGGAGTAATAAATAGTTGAAGAACAACTGCCCATAACCCTGCACAGGCTTTATGCTCGGCTACGCCTCACCATAGCCTGTACAAACCGTTGTACCAAATAGAAATGATAGATAGAAAGACTGGTTTCTTAGAATTGGCTTTTGACAAAACTATAAAGCCAACGATGTCACTTGGAGAGATAAAAAGTATGGACATTGGAGAAAGTCAGTCTGAAATAGATATGGGGAATGGCTGGAAATGGTACAATGTCAGAAATGTAAAAGTCGCAGAACTATACTTTATTATATCTTTTGGTTTTCTTGATGATAGACTGAAGCAGCTAAGCTTGGTGTTCAGCAATTCAAAGTATGACCTAAGCAAAGGCTGGGAGTCATGGAATGAAAAAGAAGAAAGGCGAAATGCTGTCGTTTTTGACAATTGGTTAAAAGCAGAATTGGGCTCAGGAAAAACATTTAGCTGGGGTGAAGTGTGGGTAGACTATGATGAAAAAGGTGGTAGCAGCTCCATCGGAATAAGGTATAAAAACTAAATGGTACAACACAATGCTTAAGTAACCTTGCTAACGCAGCGGCTCCTTAAGCACGCGGCCGTTAGCAGCAAGTTAAATCATGAAAAAAACGTTACTACTATTATTTTGGCTTCTAAATCTAACTATCTGTCAAGGGCAGTCGGATTATGTAATATTAAAAAACCAATCAACAATTACCGACTTAATAACAACTTATAAAATCCTTCCTTCATCATCGACAACTACAGAGCTATCTGAAACTGAACTGGATTTGGCGAAGAAAGCTTCCCTTGAATACATTAAAGACTTTAATGCCGCAATAATCGAGGAATTTAAGAAGCGCGGAGAAAGGAAGAAATATGCAAAAATGTATCAAATAGACAACTTGGGTAATTACAAAATTCAATACGTTCCTTATCTGAATGAAAAAGGAGAAAAAGAAATTTGGATAAATGGATTTTGTAACGACTTCGACAAAGATTGGCGGAGAAAAATTATTCATGTATTTGATGGTGGAAACTGCTATTTCACAATTAGACTAAACCTAACGACAGGTGAGCGTTTAGGAATTGGAACAAATGGATACGCATAAAAACCAGCTGCTAACAACAGCTAAACGCCAACTCCAGCCGACGGCTGTCGCCGCCGTTTAGCCCAGTACGTTACCTAAAATTATAAAGATGAAATTTCCACTTTTGATTGTAGTTCTACTTATGAGCCTATCTGCTTTAGGGCAGATAACAGAACGGCAAGCGTATTGGAAATCCATAGTTGATAAAGACGCAAAAGAGCTTGGTATGGCTACTCTTGATTCGGCAGGTAATGTAAAGACCTATCGAATATGGTACAACAGTATGCAAGTAGTGGAACTAATACATCTTAATGATTCCATATTTGACGGACATATATTAAACTATGTGACTAAAAATTCTGGCACAAGGAAAAAGCCAATGAAAGAGACACTCATACATAGAATTAAAATACCTCCTCTAACTGTAAGAAAACTTATCGATTCATTACATAATGCGAATATCGAGACTCTTCCTGACTCCGACGAAATTGAAGGCTACCCGCAAGGGTTTGACGGAAGAAACTATGTCTTTGAGATAGGTACCCAAGGAAGTTACCGTATTTACTCATATTGGGAACCAGAAAACGAGCAGTATCAGAACGGAAGTTTAGCGGAAATTATTAATGTTAGGAAAATCCTTCGGACACTACAAACCGAATTAAGTCTTTCTAAGCTTTTCTCAGGCTTTATTAACAGGTTGCCGAAAGGAAGCTATACTTATGGAATAACTAACTTGGTAAAGCTATAAAAAATAAATTTAGGTAACACAGTTTATACCTTATGCTTCGTGTATGCCTCGCACAAGGCATACACGAACACGTTGTGCTGCATAGAAATTAATGAAAAACTCAGCAGAGTCGATAGAAGAATGTTTGAACCATATGGATGTTGACTGGATACCTTTCAATGACATCTACCGTTCAATTTTTGGCTTCTCAAATGGAGAACCTACTCAATCTGAGTTAGAAGCAACAATACAGCTCATAGAGTCTCTTTTAAAGGAACACAATGTTATCTGTTTGAAGGGACCAGAAATGAAGCCTCTGTTATATAACACCGATGATATAATAGAAGAAATAAGAAAGGTGATTCATACAGAGCCGTATGAAAGTTATTATTATGGGCTTTGGTTTGATAAGTTAAATTAAAATAAGAACAACGAAGCACAACAAAGTTCATAATTTAGGTTCGGCTACGCCTCCCCATATTATGCACGAGTAACGTTAGGCTATATTTCAAAGAATAAAATATCCACAAAACTTTTTAGTATTAAACTTAGTACTTACTTTTGACGTTAGTAACGCTAAAAGTAAGTATGATTATATCTTTTGGATCGAAGGAAACTGAAAAAATCTGGAATGGAGAACGAGTTTCGAAACTGCCTATGGAAATCCAGACGATTGGCAGACGTAAATTAAGAATGCTTAATAACTCTCAGGATATTGCTGACCTTCGCATTCCTCCCTCCAACAGATTAGAGAAGTTATCGGGAAATCTGAAAGAGTTCTACAGTATCAGGATAAACAGCCAGTGGAGAATCATTTTTCAGTGGCATAACGGCCAAGCATCAGAAGTAGAAATTATAGATTACCACTAAGAAGAAAAAAATGGAGCGACTACCTAATATTCATCCGGGAGAAATACTGCAAGAAGAATTTCTTGTTCCGCTAAACATTACCGCCTACAGGCTTTCAAAGGACATTGGTATACCTCAAACCAGAGTGTCTGAAATTTTGAAAGGAAACAGGCGCATTACAGCCGATACGGCTTTAAGGTTAAGTTATTATTTTGGCAACTCCCCTAAGTTCTGGCTTGGTTTGCAAGATGATTACGATTTGGAAGAAGAAAGGATAAATAAGCAGCAGGAATTGGAATCCATAAAACGATTTGAGAAAAACGCAGCCTAACAAAGTTCAGCCTTAACCCTAGCTACGCTTTGGGCTTCGGCTGCACGATAGCCGTTAAAAACCTTCTATCCCTATTTATTAAACCCACTAATTAATATCAGGTATTTCACGTCAACGTATAAATACCATGGATATAGCTTTACCTTACACCATCGAGAACAAAGCCGGGGAAAAATTAACCTTTACAAAAATTACAGTTAAAGACGGCGAAGAATACCTGGAAGCAGAAAATGAAGTTCAGCCTGGTGTTGGTCCGCCAATGCATGTGCACTATAAACAGGATGAGTGCCTGACTGTAGTTTCCGGGAAAATGGGTTACCAGGAGCTTGGCAGTAAACCAGGTTTTGCCGGCCCCGGGGAGTCGTTGCTATTTAAAGCAGGTACGCCACATAAATTCTGGAACGCCGGAACGGATGTGCTTTACTGTAAAGGCTACATTACACCCCCGGATAATGTCGTTTATTACCTGTCGGAGGTGTACAAGTCGTTGAATGAGAATGGTGGCCGCCCCGGAATGTATGATTCTGCCTTTTTGCTTAACAGGTATAAAACCGAATTCGGGATGCTGGAGATTCCTTGGTTTGCACAGAAGATTTTATTCCCGATCGTTCTGTTCTTCGGCAACTTAACCGGCAGGCACAAAAAATTTGCTGATGCCCCCCCGCCCCTCTACCATCAGTAAATCTCAACCTGAAAATCTGGACTATAATATTTGACTTTAAAACTATATAGTTATACTTTACGCCGTTCGTATTTTTCCATATCTAAACTATAAGTGATATCTGGGTTTAGTCTGGACATAAACTATAAACCGGCAGCATAACACGCTAAATATGAAGTATATCTATAGTTTCCTGATGTTGATATTGGTATTTTCCTGTACCAAACCATTCAGTAATTCCCCTGCTTCCAATTCTGTTAAATACCAGAACGGGGAGCGCTACATAACTATAAACGGCATCAGGCATTGGGTAAAAATTGCCGGCAGTGAGCACAACACCACACCTGTTGTAATTGTGCATGGCGGCCCCGGTGGCAACAACTATACATTTGAGCGAACAGCTGGCCAGAAGCTGGAAGAGTTTACAACTATAGTGTATTACGAGCAGAGAGGTTGTGGCCGTAGCGATGCTCCCCAAAACACAAGCGACTATGCACTTCCTACCCTGATAAGCGACCTTAATGTATTGAGCGATTCGTTGGGGGTTGATAAAATAACCTTGCTTGGTTACTCTTTTGGTGCAGAGCTTTCATTAAGGTATGCAATCGCTCACCCCGAAAAGGTAGAAAAACTGATCCTTTCCTCTCCTGCCGAGTTATCTAAAGCCAACATGCTGGTGCAGATTCAGGGTTTTTATTCCATCGGTGATAGTTCGCTCAGGTCAGGTATTGAGAAAGTATTAAAAGATACAACCTCACTGCAGGCAAAGTATGGCAACATCTGGAACCTAGCAAACTCCGCTACCGTCGACAAATTCCTTTTCCACAACCAGGACAAAGCACAACTTAACAGGCAACTATGGCAAGAGAGCAATCTGAAAAACACCGGCCTCATGGCGAAAGTATATTTACAGAATAACAAAGCCGACCTGGTACAGAAAACCACAGGTTTACAAACACCAACCCTGCTCATTAGCGGTGTGTACGATAAGAATGGCGGGTTGCACACCGGTCTTGCTCTTAAAGAGGTACTCCCCAACAGCACGCTTAAACTATACCACAACAGCGCCCATTTCCCGGATATTGAAGAAACCGAACGCTTTGCCACAGATGTGAAGGAGTTTATTCAAGCTAAATAGCTTACAGATCACATCCCTTGCAGATCCAGGTCGTCAGTAGCAACTATAGTTACCTGCTTGCCCATTTTTTTCTGGATGATCTTGAAGTGATGCGCATCTTCGGGTGTGATTAGTGAGATGGCTTTACCTGAGGCTTCTGCCCTGCCGGTACGGCCAATGCGGTGCACATAATCTTTAGGCGAGCGCGGCAATTCGTAATTTATAACATAGGGCAGAAACTTGATATCTATACCGCGAGAGGCCAGGTCTGTGGCAACCAGCACCCGTATTTTGCCGGCTTTAAATTGCTTTAATGCTTCAGTTCTGGCTCCCTGGCTTTTATCGCCGTGCAAAGCTGCCGCTTCTATGCCATGTTTTTTAAGCTTCCCAACTATATTATCTGCCGTACGGATAGAGGATGCGAACACCAGCACCTGCTCCATGTTTTCCTGTTTTATAAGGTAACGCAACAAAGGGCCTTTCTTTTCGGGAGTAACCCGGTAGGCTACCTGGTCAATCAGTTCGGGCACCGAAGCCTCTGCCTCCACGGCTATAGTTACAGGGTTATGCAGTTGGGTATCAACTATAGTTTGGATATCTCCACCGAGTGTAGCCGAGAACAACAGGTTTTGGCGTTTAGCCGGCAACAGGCCAAATATCCGGTCCATCTCCTCCTTAAAGCCCAGGTTCAGCATTTTATCGGCTTCGTCCAGCACCAGTATCTCTACCTCCGACAGCTTTACCGCATTATGTTCTACCAGGTCAAGCAACCGGCCGGGCGTAGCTACCAGCACATCGGTCCCGCTCAGCTTCATCATCTGCGGATTAATGGATACGCCGCCATACACAGCCAGTGTCTTCACTTTCTGGGTCAGGTGCAGGCTTAGGTTGTAAAAGGTTTCTTCTACCTGCACGGCCAATTCGCGGGTAGGAACCAGCACCAGCGCTTTTACAAAACGGTTCTTAGAAGTAGTTTTTTTGTGAAACAGCTCCAATATAGGCAAGGCAAAAGCTGCAGTTTTTCCAGAGCCGGTCTGGGCAATGCCAAGCACATCTTTACCTTTCAGAATGGCAGGTATGGCCTGCTCCTGTATCGGGTATAAAGCTGTATAGCCTTGTTCTTTAATAGCTTTTTGTAATGCCTGAGACAGACCGGGAGCAGCGAATGACATACCGTTATAGTTTGATTTATACCTGCAAAGATACTACGGATGAAAATGATCAGGGTAATTATTTGTGCTAAGCTATGTACCTGGTAATGAATAACATCAACTAAACTATAGTTTAAAACTTCATCCAATCAAAAATAAAACACCTATTAACCTTTATATAGTGCAACTTTTTAAAAAAATATTAAGTAATGTTAATATAAAAACACTGCACATTAAAGTCAGATACTCTTTACATCTCATCCTTATTGTTCCGTTTGCATTTTAAGTAAAGTATGGATCACGTAAATGCACATTTAGGCTTCAAGATCAGGCTGTTATCGTTAGTAGCCATGATACTGGTAGTATATGTACATGCATACACTTTAGACCTGAACGGCTATGCCGGCGCCTTAACAGACCAAAAGAACTATAACACCTTTGTCCAGGATTTTATATCGCAGGGAGTGGCGCGGGTAGCTACGCCGCTGTTCTTTACCGTTTCGGGTTTCCTTTTTTTCATTGGCTTTAAACCTGAACCAGATACTATCCTTCAAAAATACCGGAAACGCATTTCTTCGCTGCTTATACCTTTCGTACTTTGGTCCGCCTTTGGCATCGTTTTATATTATGTACTGCAGCAGTTCCCTTTCATATCACCATACTTCCCCAATCGCATTATCCGCGACATGAGCACGGACCAGTTGCTTGTCACTCTCCTGCTGGACCCTATCCCGTACCAGTTATGGTTCCTGCGCGACCTGATGCTGATGGCACTGCTTGCACCCGTTATCTGGTGGCTGGTAAAATACCTGCAACAAAGTTTTCTGGCCGTTTTGGCTATACTTTGGTTCTCCGATCTTGATTTGGTTCTCTTTGTATCCGAGTCGCTGCTGTTTTTCTCGGCAGGCTGTTATCTTAGCACGAAACCAAAATTTGTAGCTACACTAAGCGCCAGCTATAGTTATTTGCCTGCTTTGCTGGGCTGGATAGGTATACTGCTGTTTAAAACAGAACTGAGCTTCCTGGGCTACGACAACCAACTTATACTTATGCTACTACATAAACTGGCTATAGCGGTAGGTTTTATTGCTGCCTGGTTAAGCATCAGTACAATTGCTGATAAAACACGCATTGTTAACCGGAAGTGGCTTTTCACGGCTGTTTCTCCCTTCTTTATATTCGCATTTCATGAGCCGCTGTTAACTATAGTCAAAAAAGGGTTACTGCTGGTGCTACACTCCGGTACCGATGTTACTTCACTTTTAGTATTTATCTTCGCTCCTGTTGTTGTTATCCTGATCAGCATTGTAACCGGCGAGATCTTGAGAAGAACAACGCCCGTTTTGTTCCAGGTACTGACAGGGAACCGCGACAAGCCAGCTCAAATTCCGGAGCCGGTCAGTGAATCACAGGCAGCGCTGCTTGTTAAAACCCAGGTATAGCACAACAACTATAACCTGGCCTCCCGCTTTTTTGGCTATATCTTGCATAAACTATAAATATAGATTCAACTATATTTGACTATTTCGTTTCAGTCTGATAGTTTTGATAATAGATTTTAAAATGAAAACAAACTATTATCAGCTTATGATGAAACAGTTACTTACTATTACCCTGCTTGCCTTACTTACTACTTCAGGATTTGCGCAGGATGTTATTACCAAGAAAAACGGAGAAGGTGTGCAGGCAAAAGTGCTGGAAATAACTCCGACCGAGATTAAATACAAGCGCTTCGAAAACCCGGACGGCCCCATTTACACACTGGCCAAAACCGATGTGCTGCTGGTAAAGTATGAGAATAACACGGAAGAAGTATTTACCGGTACGGAAAGCTTTACGCAAGGCGTTGTTAAACCATCGGTAGAAACGGCTCCAGTTACCAAAACAGCCATAACTAAAGAGCCCGTTGTAAATGCTACAAGTACCAATTTGTATGTAAAAGGCCAGCACGATGCAGAAATGCACTACAGCAACTATAAATCAGCGGGTACGGGTGTTTTAGTAGGTAGTCTATTATCACCGCTTCTGGGTTTAGTGCCGGCTATAGCTTGCTCTACTATAAAACCACAGACCCATAACCTGAACTACCCGGACCATGCTCTAATGCAGGACGCAGGTTACAGCACCGGTTACACCAACAAGGCCCGCCAGATGAAATCAAGGAAAGTATGGCGCAACTGGGGTATTGGCTTAGGCGTGAACATCGTACTGGCTATTGCTCTGGCCAATTAAAAGAAGCAATATCTATCAACAAAAAAGCAGCGCCTAAACCAGCGCTGCTTTTTTGTTTCTTCAACTATAGAACTATAGTTAGGTGTTGTTTGCTCAACTATGGACCTGTTTAGGGTTTATAGTTTCTGCAATAGAAAAAGAGCCATTGTTGGTGTCTTCACCATGGCCGTCAGTCTAAGCTTTGTTTTAAAAAATTAATGCTCTTTCGGACTTCCAAGTCCGAAAGCACTCTACCTGGGACTTCCTAGTCCCCGTAGATTAGCCTCCCTTTTATGCGGACAAGGATGTCTGCAGCAGACAAAGTTTCGGACACAGATGTCCGAAACAGCAATTTAATCTACATAGCCTGACGGCTATGGTGAAAACACACAGCAAGGGCGTGTACTGAAGCCAGATAAAACACGAAACAGCTTATGTAGTTACTGGCCTTTGCCACGCATCTGTTTCTCCATCGCATCCCACATCTCCTGCGGAATCATATCAAACGAGTTAAACTCACCCGCACCGTAAAGCCATTCGCCACCATCTATTGTTACTACTTCCCCGTTCACAAAAGAGGCGTAATCAGAAACCAGGTAGGCAGCTAAATTAGCAAGTTCCTGGTGCTCCCCAAAGCGCCCAACCGGTATGCGTTTTAACGGGTCCAGCTTATCGGCCAGCTGTTTCGGAAACAGGCGTGCCCAGGCACCTTCTGTCGGAAACGGCCCCGGTGCAATGGCGTTGGACCGGATTCCGTATTTAGCCCACTCCGATGCCAGCGAGCGCGTCATGGCCAGTACGCCAGCCTTGGCGCAAGCCGATGGCACTACATAACCAGATCCCGTCCAGGCGTAGGTGGTAACTATATTTAGTATCGTTGCCGGTTGTTTCTTTTCAATCCAATGCTTGCCCAGGGCAAGTGTGCAGTTATAGCTTCCTTTCAGAACTATATCCGTTATCACATCAAAGGCCTTGTGGCTAAGGCGCTCGGTTGGGCTTACAAAGTTTCCGGCAGCATTATTTACCAGCACATCTACCCCACCAAAGGTATCTATAGTTGCCTGTAGCATGGCTTCTATTTCGTTGTACTTGCGCACATCGCAGGCTATCGGCAAAACCTTACCGCCTGTTTCCTGCATCAGCTCTTCGGCGGCTTTTTCCAGCACATCCAGTTTGCGGCTGCAGATAACGGCATTAGCACCCAGCTCCAGGAAATACTTCACCATAGAACGGCCAAGCCCGGTGCCGCCGCCGGTAACTATAATTGTTTTGCCTTGCAGGGCTCCTTCTTTCAGCATTGGTTCTGCCTTCATAACAAATTTTCAGTTTAAAGTTAGATCAGCTTCGTATAATAGCTGCACCATTGGTGTTTGCTAAATATAAGCAAGCATATTGGTAATTGCTTTAAAAGTACGATCCTTTTGAAAACTATGACTTCCTTATGAGCAAAGAGCAACTAGAAAATGAGTTAAAGCCACTTTACGACGGGCTAATGATGCGCAGCGAAACCGATAGTCCTTTTGAGTTCTACTACTTTGATAACCCCCAGCATCTCCCTTTAAACAAAGATACCGTTGCCTCCATGGCAGGTAAGTCCAGCGGGGCCGAAATAAAGGTCGAAGAACTGGACTACTTTTTCAGGAATATGGTTCGGCTGTACCCTGAAGATGGCGAAGACCGGAAACAGGAAGTAGAACGATACAAACGGCTGCAACAAAAATTGCAGGAGCTGCTGCAGGATGTACAAGTGTACAAAGCCAATGAGATAAGTATAACAGCTTATATTTTAGGCAAGACCCAGGAAGGCGATTTTGCCGGACTACGAACAATAGTGGTAGAGACCTGAAAACAAAACAGCCCGGCAAATAACCGGGCTGTTTTCGTGTAACTGGTATCTGGGTTGGGTTTAAGAGGTCGGGCCGTTATCTACGCGAGCTTCAATAACACTTTGTACTGTGCCCGAAACGTTCGATAAGATGTTGTAGCCTGTTTTAGATTCGATGGCATCTACGGTAGTGCGGTAACCGCCCCAGCTGCTGCTGATAGATGTTGAGTTAGGTGTATCAATTGCGATTACACGGGTGCTTGACGTAACACGGGAAACATCGCCGGTACCAACTGGTAACACAACTATAACTTTCCAGATGCGGTTTGGCACGGTTACTTTACCGCCGGCCAGTGTAGTTTTATAGCCTGCGCTTCCTGTTCCGCCTGTGCCGTAGCTACCCATTATAATGTATAGTTCGTTACCCTGGTTTACCAGTGTGCGGCAGTAATTTTCCAGGTTTGCCCAGGTCTGCTGGTTATTGGTTGGCGCCTGTGGAATCATGTTGCTCATCAGGAATGTAGCCGAGTTGTCGGTAACGGTAAGTGTACGATCCGCTGACGGCGTGTTATGACCACGATCGAAACCGCTGCCGGTATAGTCTGATGGCGTAACACGGTAAAATGCAGCTGGCAACGAATTATCTGCCCTGAAATCGTCCTGGCGAGGAGTGCTGCCCAGCCAGGCGCTGCTCAAATGCCAGCTTACCCAGTTTGGCGTACCGCGATAGCTGTTATACGACATAGAGTACTGGCTTTTGTTGATTAGGTAATTAGAGTAACTGGTGCCGGCCCCGCTTGGGTTACCCATCGCCAGGTTACTGTCCTTTGTAGCTGTGGCATTAGCTACTTTCGAGACTCCGGAGAGGTCTTTTACAGCTCCGTCGGGTTGCACATCGTCCTTCGAACAGGACACAAGTATCAGGCCGGTTAGGGCAAGATACAGTACACGGTGTAAAGATTTTTTCATTTAGATATAGGGTTGAATTATCTAATAAATATGGCAGGTTACTACCGAATCCTATACATCCTAATATTAATTTTTTGTTATATAGACTGAAGTTCTTTCTTTCCTTATATACCTTTTGGTTAATATTCAATATTCACTGCTATTGCCTTGATTATCAACCCATAACAATGTTATAACATTTATAAAAGTGACTATGGTTGGTCTTAAAAGTGGCTGCTTTACAATCGGGTATTCAAGGGCTAGTGTGTGTAACTATAGTTAACAGAAATGAAGGGATAGACTGTAAACAAGTAAGGTTATAGTTCTAGAAATGATCCTGCATCAGTTTACGATAAGCGATGATCCCGCTCAGGCAAACGCCAACTATACCCTGGCCAGGATAAACGGTATCACCACACACGTAAGCACCTTTGTGGTCCAGGCGGGCATCTTTCATTTGCCAGGGTTTTATGTGGTTGTACTGCGGGTAGCCACCAACTGCTCCGTAAGCTCTTCCGGTCCAGAATTGCCAGGCGCCTGGTGTCGCAGACTGGAAAGAGATAATTTTCTCTGGCAATACAAGTCCCTCCTGCTCTAACCTGTCAAGTATCGCTTTCTCAATGACCTGCTTATCGTGAATGAATTTGTGTTGCGGATGGGCAATGTGGGTACTGATACTGGCCACCTGCTCCCCTTCCGGCGCTCGCAACGTATCTGATGGATGACTGAAACTGATGAAAATACTTTTGCTTCCGATAACTGGTAAACCGCCGGAAACATGTAACTGATGATGAAGTACCGGTAGCTGTTGATGTTTCTTTAACACAAGGCTCATGGTGAAGGCACCGTTCAGCTGCTCGGATGACAGGATGTATTTCTGTAGTTTTTTTTTTATAGTTGGGCTATCGAAAAGCATTTGTGTATTGTTTAGCGGAATGCCGCTGATCACAAACCTGCTGGTAAACTCTCCTTTGGTGGTTATCGTTTTATACTTGCCATTACCGGGAATTACCTGAGTTACTTCGTGTCCATATTTTGTAGTTGCTCCATGTGTTAAGCTATAATTTAGTACAGGCCTTACCAGGTTTATCAATCCGCCATCAACATAGTAGTTTCCAAAGAGGGTGTAACACAAGGCTGTTGCCCCGAACAGCTCATTTACATCTCCCGAATAATTCTGGGCCGTTATCAGGAGCTACTCATTTACAAAATCCACGAATAATCGGTTATCCAGCAGATTAAAGCGCCTCAATACCTCTTCCATGGTCCGGAAAGCCCCCGAAATGAGTTGTAATTGTGACGGCTTGAAGGAAGCTACTGCCTGTAGAAGGTCTTTGGCGTTAGAGAACGGGAAACTTTGCTGCTGCAGCGAAACACGCCAAACCTGCTGACTGACTTTGTAACAATGCTCCCAGAAAGCGCGTTGACCTGGCTTGCCAAAAACCCGTTCTGCTTCAATTATCCATTGCTCCAGGTCCGGGTAGCGGGTAACAATATCTCCGTTGCACAACCTAACCTGCATGGGCACTTCCAGTTTGCGTAGGTTTGGTAACTGTATTCCGGTTTCATCGAGCAGGTAGCGCAAGGGCATGTGTTCATCTAACCCGACCAGTGTAGTAGCCCCGGTCTCGAACCAATATCCTTTCCGCTTAAAGGATGTCGCGCAGCCGCCCGGGTATTTTGCCTGTTCCAGTATACAAACACTTAGTCCCCGCTTACACAGCAAGGCCGCCGCCGTTAGTGCGCCAAAACCTGAACCCACAACTATAACATCGTACTGCATTTAAGTGATTTTTGCTTTGGGAGGCTTTAAATTGCAACTTTACTTCCCGGAAGCTGTAACAGGATGCCAGTACATTTGTTATAAACTATAAACGAAAACATGCACGAGAAAGCTGATATCAGCATATTAGGTTGTGGCTGGCTGGGGTTACCGCTTGCCGAGGCCCTGGTCAATTCAGGTAAACGGGTTAAAGGCTCTACTACCTCGGCTGCGAAACTGGACATGCTGGAACAAAAAGGCATACAACCCTACTTAATAAATCTGCAACCCGAAGCGCTGGACGAAACTAAACTGGCTGATTTCCTGGATGCGGATGTATTGGTGCTGAATATACCACCTAAACTTCGCTCTGATGCCGGCAGCAGTTACCTGGAACAATTGCACCTGCTGTTAAAGGCGTTGCTACAGGCTCCTGTCAAAAAGGTATTGTTTGCATCATCAACATCCGTGTATAACGACCTGAACCGTATCGTTACCGAAGATGACACAGCGCATACCAAAGAAACGGACCCCGGCTACACCCTGCTGAAAGGTGAAAAGCTTTTTATGGAACGCGAAGAGTGGTTGACAACTATAGTTCGGTTTGCCGGACTGGTTGGCGAAGACCGCAGGCCGGGCAGGTTTATGGCTGGCAAAAAAGATATTCCGGGCGGCGACGCACCTGTTAACCTGATCCACCGCGATGATTGCGTGATGATATTGAAGCGCATTATAGAACAGGAAAAATGGGGCGAGATATACAATGCCTGCTCCGAGGCGCACCCGATGCGCAAAGACTTCTACCCTGCTGCTGCAATGGCCCTAAACCTGGAACCTCCTACTTTCCTGGAGATGGAAGAAACTAACTTTAAACTTATCAGCAACCAGAAACTGAAAGACGATCTGCCTTATGTTTTCCAGCACCCCGACCCCATGTACTTCTTTTAGTATCTTTGTTTGTTGAATTGTTAAATGGCTGTATTGTTAAATGGTTACTATCTGCCTACTATCATATTCAGCAATTTAACCATACAGCATTTAAACAATTAAGATGAAAGTTATAGTTATAGGCGGTGGGGCGGCTGGTTTTTTTGGTGCGATAACGTGTGCACAGGTTAATCCTGCTGCTGAAGTGATCCTGCTCGAAAAAACCAACAAGCTGCTGGCTAAAGTGCTTGTATCTGGTGGCGGACGCTGCAACGTAACCCATAACTGTTTCTCTCCCGGCCCTTTATCGCAGCATTACCCGCGTGGCGCAAAACCACTTAAAGAAGCTTTTAAAACATTTGGAGCACAGGAAACGGTAACCTGGTTTGAGCAGCGCGGCGTTAAGCTTAAAACCGAAGCCGATGGCCGTATGTTCCCGGTTACAGATAACTCACAAACTATAGCCGATTGTTTACTGCAGGAAGCCCGGAAAGCTGGCGTAACTATAAAAACCGGTGTTGGTGTTTCCCGCATCACTCCTCCCGATGCAACTATAAACCAAGTCAATTTTATAGTTCACCTGAGCAACGGTTCGGAAATAAAAGCAGATAAGGTTTTAGTAAGCACTGGCGGTAACCCTAAAACAACCGGCTACGACTGGCTACGCGAATTAGGTCACCCGATACAGGAGCCTGTACCTTCACTCTTTACGTTTAATGTGCCGGGCAATCCGCTGAAAGAACTGATGGGTGTTTCAGTGCCACAGGCTAAGGTGCGCATTGCCGGCCAGAAACTGGAATACGAAGGACCGTTACTGGTAACGCACTGGGGGTATAGTGGTCCGGCTGTGCTTAAACTATCTGCCTGGGGAGCACGCATTTTCCATGATCAGAACTATAACTTTACGGCGCTTATAAACTGGATACCAACTTATTCGGAAGAGACCCTTCGAACTGAATTACAGAACTATAGACAGGCGCATCCTAAGAAAGTAGTAAGCACCAACCCCCTCTTTAACCTGCCCCAACGCCTCTGGAAAGCTTTAACTGCTCTGGCCGAAATACAACCTGAAACTAAATGGGCGGAGCTGCCGGCTAAGAATACAAATAAACTGGTAGAAGCGCTGCTCCGGATGGCTGTAGAAGTGAAAGGCAAGACAACGTTTAAAGAGGAATTTGTGACCTGCGGAGGCATAGATCTTAGCCAGGTGAACATGAAGACCATGGAAAGTCGCCTGCACCCCGGCTTATACTTCGCCGGTGAGGTGCTGGACATTGACGGTATAACAGGAGGCTTTAATTTTCAGGCTGCCTGGACCACAGGCTACCTGGCCGGCAACGCCATGGCAGCCAAACTATAACCGCCCCGAGCAACCTTACGTTACGTATATGAGTAATATCGCATATAGTAACTAAACCTTTAAAACTATGGAAATCAATAAAGAAGTATTCTCGACAGTGCACCACCTGATCGAAAGATGTAAGGATGGCGCCAAAGGATACAAAACTGCCGCCGAAGATGTGGATGACAGAGACCTGAAAGAACTGTTCATGAAATACGCTGTGCAGCGCGACAGCATGATCACTGAACTACAGAACGAACTGCATAAAATGGGTAAAACAGACGATGAGTCCAGCTCGCTGGAAGGTACAGTACACCGTATCTGGATCGATATTAAATCTGCCATCAGCTCGAAAGACAGAAAGCGTATACTGGAAGAGTGCGAACGCGGCGAAGATTATGCCGTTAAAGCATTTGAGGAAGCCCGCCAGGCAAATCTTCCGGGGACACTGAAGCAGATCGTGGAGCAGCAGTACATGGATGTAAAACACGCACACGACCATATCCGTGCCCTGCGCGATAAAGCCAGAAGCGAAGCGTAAACTATAACTATAGTTTGTAAAATATGAAAAGGAGCTTCGGGCTCCTTTTTTTGTGGGGTGGATTTGGTAAACAGGCTTTATAGAATAAGATTAGTAATTAATTTCAGAGACCTTTGCTTTCAGATCTCTCCTCATATCTTCTAATATTTCTTTTTCAACCTTACATTCCTCACACGAACTATAAATTGAACTGATGTAATCATCTATGTCAGTATCATAGTCTGTTCCTGAGGCATAAAACTCAAATGCTAAATTATCAATAAATAGTTTTCTTTCTGGCTCAGGTAAATGCTTAAAGTTTTGTAAAGCTTCTATCGGATAACTTCCAAAATAACCTTTCGTGTAACTACCAATTATCTCCCCTAAAGCGCCATCAGACTTTTTAGCAATAACCCGATATACCTGGAAGAAGAACAGTCGGGTTTTCAGGTCATTATCACTAATGCTATCAAGGCAAGCAATCGTTTCGTTATTATCGCTTGGTTGAATTTCATTATCGATGATATTTTGCCCGTACTCCCTGATGCTTGGGGATTTAATTTCTTCATTCAATCCCTCCTTGTTCGATTCTTCATAGGTAGGTAGATTATTGTTAGCCGTAATAGAAACACTCTGTTCATTAATTTTTCTATCTCCACACGAAATGAAGAATATTAAGGCAATGAAGTATAAATACAGTTGTCTCATATTTAGCTAAAAATTTCTGCAGCTGAAAAATACAGCTATTGTCAGTATTAAATGAACGGTTAAGGCTTTGCGAAGATGGCGGATAGAAAGCAATTCATTGTCACCAAGCACAAAACTTAGTTAAATGTAGAAAAAGTCTGAGCATAACGTCACCCGCCATTTTTGCAAAAGCTATGTTATAGGTAGCCTTTCTTTTTCTTCCTCAATATGATGATTAATTGGTATCATAAAAGTCGCAACTAAAGAGGAAATAAGTATACCAATATGCATAGAAACAGCTCCTTTGTAAATGAAAGTACTTGAATTGCTCAAGTTGTTCGTTATTAAAAGCCATGTCATTGGTTTGGAACCTTGTGCGATATAAGCCAAATTTATCAGTATTAATTCAACCAAAAAGATGAACAGAAAACCTGACCATCTATGTATGTTAAACGAACGACTTATTGTTCTATAGGCAAATGATTGAATAAAGGCTCCAAATGTCCCTAAAATCAAAAATCCCCACAATAGGCCAGCAAACATTTCATTATCTAGCTCGTCAAAAATGGCTATCGCTAGTCCAAACACAATAAAGATGATTAAATGCATTATCAGAAAGATTAGAAATAGCTTCAATGTCGGTTTGTTTTAAGGTTACCTATAACGTGCTGGTATAGCAGATTGCAAGGCGAAGCCAAAGCAGTACTGCTGTACTTTGTTGTGCGTTCATTTATTCTCCCAATGCAATAGTTGTTCTATAAATTTCCTTTTGGCCCATCGAATAAAAGGTACCTTGTTGTCCACCCAATATGTCTTCAGTATAAATGTATTTTAGCCTTGTCGGTTGCTGC
>NZ_JBEOKT010000026.1:0-49164 GCF_040278685.1 Pontibacter populi | reverse complement strand
GATCTTACAGTGTGCGAAGCTCCTTTGAGCGTCTTTGGGTTACACATGCGGCTGCAAATTACGTAAGTTTTCTCCACAATTTCTGCGCATGAAACAAACTTTACCAGAAGGGTTTACACAAAAAGTAATTGTTTTACTCAACAGAGCAGCTATAAAAACTCCCCTCCTTAGACATGGAGGAGTAGGGGCGGTTGGACCCAACATTATACAAAGCAATAAGAGAAACCGAAGAAGCTTAGTAGTCCTCTTGCTGCTGTTGCTTCCATTCCTCGCCACTGCCCAACTACAGGAAACTTTTTCTGATGGCAATTTTACCCAGAACCCAACCTGGACCGGCGATGCGGGCAGTTTTATTGTCAATGCCCAGAACCAACTGCAAAGCAACGGGCCAGCCGTAACCGGAACTACACTCCAGCTTGTTACACCTTCGCAGGCAATAGTTGGCACCACCTGGGAGTTCTGGGCAAACCTGAAACTGGCAACTTCCGCTACCAACTATACCGACGTTTACTTTGTAGCTGATAATCCGGATCTGAACGCAGCCAGCCTGAACGGTTATTTTGTGCGCATCGGCAACACCGCCGACGAAGTAAGCCTGTACCGCAAAGATGCCGGCAAAACAGCTATCATGATCATAAACGGGCAGGACGGAACTATAGCTACCACCAATAACACAGTGCGCGTGCGCGTAACCCGAAACATAAACTATGGCTGGGAGCTGAATATAGATGTAAGCGGCACTGGCCAGAGTTTCGTTAGCCAGGGAACGGTAACAGATGCCACGCACAAGCGATCAGGTTATTTGGGCATTTTGGTAAAATACACGTCAGCTAACAGCAAGAACTTTTACTTTGATGATTTTATAGTTATCGATGCGCAACCGCCTGTTTTAGAAGAGCTACAAACCATATCCACACAGGAAGTGCGTTTATACTTTAACGAACCGCTTTCGCCGCAACAGGCCCAGACTATAGCTAACTACACACTTAACGGAACTAAAAAACCAATTATAGCTGAGCTCGCCGAAGCAGGTACCGTACGGCTGGTTTTTGCGCAGAACTTTAGCACCGGCAGCAATTCGCTAACTATAACCAACCTACAGGACCTCTACGGAAACATCATCACGACTCCGATAACCCGAAACTTCAGCTTTGTTCCACCTGCTGTAACACCCAACTATAACGAGCTGCTGATAACCGAAATTATGGCCGACGAAACCCCTGTAGTTGGCCTGCCTGTACAGGAGTATATGGAGGTTTACAACGCTACAACCGATAAAGTGCTGAACCTGCAGGGCGTAAAATTATCAGATGCAACCTCAACCACCACTTTACCTAACGTGCAGCTTTTGCCCGGAGAATATGCGGTGGTGGTGCCCAACACGCAGGTAAGTAATTTTACACAGTTTGGGAAAGTAATAGGTATCAGCAACTTTCCGGGGCTTAACAATGCTGGTGAGCTGCTGCAACTACGCCGACCTGATGGAAAACTGATCTATGCGGTAAACTATAGCGATGCCTGGTATAAAGACAACAGCAAGCGCGAAGGCGGATGGAGCCTGGAGATGATAGACGTTACAAACCCCTGCGCCGACTCTGACAACTGGACAGCTTCTGTTAATCTCAAAGGAGGCACGCCAGCACAGCCCAACTCCGTAGCAGCCTCCCGGCCCGACAACACTCCGCCAACTATAGTTGATGCTACCGCCATTTCGCCGACGCAGGTTTTGCTAAGGTTCAACGAACGGTTAGACAGTACCAGAGCCACAACCATAGCCAACTATAGTATCAGTCCAACTATAGCTGTTAGCAAAGTAGAAGTGCAGGGGCCACTGTTTACCGAGGTTATAGTTACATTTGCCAGCCCGATGCAGGAACGGCAACTGTATACTATAACCGCTACCGGAATTACCGACTGTGCTGGAAACCTGCCTTCTCAACCCTTAACAGCCACTTTTGCGCTGCCATCTGTGCCTGATCCCGGCGATGTTGTTATCAATGAGGTTCTGTTTAACCCAAGACCCAACGGCGTGGATTTTGTTGAACTGGTAAACCGCAGCGACAAATACATTAACCTGAAAGACTGGAAACTGGCCAACACCAGCGGCGATACCATCAGCAATATCAGAGCTATAACTACTGCCAACTATGTACTGGCTCCGGGCCAGTATGTAGTGTTAACATCTAATCCCGACAACATAAAACAAAATTACCCAGCTGCCAATGATAAAGCGTTTTTAAAAATGGCCAGTCTGCCCAGTTACCCCGATGCCTCCGGTACGGTAGTGGTGCTGCAACCCGACGGAAAAACTGCTGACCGCTTCAGTTATAGTTCGGATATGCACCATGGCCTGATAGACGACCTGAACGGGGTGTCGCTGGAACGTATACGGCTGGACGGGCCAACTATAGCTACTAATTTCCATTCGGCAGCGACCACCGTTTTTGCCACGCCGGGCTATAAAAACTCGCAGACTCAAGTCGGAGTAGCAGCAAAGCAGCAGTTTATAGTTGAGCCACAGGTTTTCTCTCCGGACGGTGATGGGCTTGATGATTTCGCAACTATAAACTATAACACCAACCGAACAGGGCTCACAGTCAACATTACAATTTTTGATGCGCAGGGCCGAGAAGTCCGTAAACTGGTGCGTAACGAACTGCTAGCCACAAGTGGCTTTTTTAGGTGGGACGGGCTGAAACAGGATGGTTCCAAGGCTGGCATTGGCTATTATGTTTTCTACATAGAACTCTTTGGCCTGAATGGAGAAAAAAGCGAACACAAAGAGAAAGTAGTGGTGGGTGGCCGTCTGAACTAAAACTTTTAAGGTTTGATGAATTTTGAGATTTATCTAGACCATAATTGATGGGGAAAGACCAGACTGAATATTATTTTGAAATTCTGTTAAGCCAGGTGCAGCCTGATCCTATCATCTTTTAAATCTTAAAAATCTTAGTTCTTGTCATCAATTTAACCCTTAACTTGCGCCACTTTTTTCTGTAGTTCAGAATTTTACATCGGTGGAGAATATTTTTTACCTGTGCCTGTTTGCGTTTATGGCAGGCTTTATTGATTCGGTGGTAGGTGGGGGAGGCCTTATACAGTTACCGGCTTTGTTGGTGTTTTTGCCAGGTGTGCCCTTACCGACTGCTTTTGGTACAGGTAAGTTTGCCGGTATAGCCGGTACAACTTCGGCTATGGTAAAGTATGTACGCAGCGTTAAAATCAATTACTGGGCAATTCTTCCGGCAGCAGTGGCGGCTTTTGTGTTCTCGTTCCTGGGAGCCCGCGCGCTAAGTCACATCGATGCCGACCTGCTTAAGCCATTAATTCTTGTCCTGTTAATAGTAGTGGCGATCTATACTTTCATCAAAAAAGACTTTGGCTCGCTGCACGCCCCTAAACTGACGGATGCAAAAGAAAAACTATACGGATTGCTGATAGGCGCTGCCATTGGTTTTTACGATGGCTTTTTCGGGCCGGGCACCGGCAGTTTTCTCATCTTTATTTTCATAGGCTTGTTCGGGTTTAACTTCCTGGCAGCATCGGCGGCAGCTAAGGTGGTGAATGTGGCTACTAATTTATCGGCACTGGGCTACTTTATTTACAAAGGACATGTGCTGTACGATGTAGCTATCCCGATGGCCATTTGCAGTGTAATTGGTTCACAGCTTGGTACGCGTACCGCCCTAAAACGGGGCGTCGGGTTTGTACGTGTTTTGTTTTTGATAGTGGTTACAGGCATCATCATAAAATTTGCTTACGACACCTACGGCACCGGCGGCTCCGACTTTAAAAAACTGAGTACTGCCGTGCAGGAATGGGTTATCCGGAAAAGTTAAACGCCAACTATAGTTGAGCAACCCTTCAGAATTAATAGAACTTACATTTCAGCAATTAGCCGTACCTTTGTATGTTGGTAAAGCCGTAAATACAGGCAGGGCCACATATAGATACCACGAGCATGAAGTTTGAAGATTACCGCATATCCGACGAAATAAAGAACAGCCTGAGTAAGCTGGGCTTCCGAAAGCCAACCGACATCCAGTTTAAAGCCATTCCGCCCATTATGAAAGGGGAGGATGTGCTGGCCATTGCCCAGACTGGTACCGGTAAAACGGCAGCGTTCGCTATTCCGGTTCTCGACAGGCTGCAGTTCAGTAAAAACCGCCGCCGCGACGATGGTATTAAATGCGTGGTGATGGTGCCTACCCGCGAACTGGCGCTGCAGATAACGGAAGTGTTTAACGAAATTGGCCAGGGCACCCGCGTAAATACATTCAGTGTGTTTGGTGGTGTGGAACAAGGGCCCCAGATCGCGAAGCTGGAAGAAGGAATTGATATACTGGTTGCTACACCGGGCCGTTTGTTTGACCTGGTAAGTCAGGGCTACATTAAACTGAACCGCGTAGAAGTGCTGATACTGGACGAAGCCGACCACATGCTGGACCTTGGGTTTATACACGACATTCGTCAGCTTATCTCCAAGTTGCCACGGCAGCGCCAGACGCTATTCTTCTCGGCTACTATCAACGAAAAGATAAAAGAACTTGCCTACTCGCTGGTTAATAAGCCGGTTCGTATCCAGATATCGCCAAAAGACCCTGTAGCCAAAAACGTAGACCACTCGGTGATGTACGTGGATATGGATGATAAGCGCTTTTTCCTGGAGCGGGTGGTAAACGAGAATCCTGACAAAAAAATACTGGCCTTTGTGCGTACTAAAGTGCGCGCCGAACGTGTAGTTGCAGCCATGGACAGAGTGGGTATTAGAGCGATTAGCATACACGGAGGCAAAGAGCAGAAGGACCGCACTGAAGTAATGCGCCAGTTCAAAAAGGGCGAAGTAAAGCTGCTGATCGCGACCGATGTGAGTGCGCGCGGCATAGATATACCAAGCGTAGATTATGTAGTGAACTATGATTTGCCGGAGCAGCCTGAGAACTATGTACACCGCGTAGGCCGTACGGGCCGTGGCACCGAAAAAGGAATTGCTATCAGCTTCTGTGCACCCGAAGAGAAACCGATTCTGGAAGAGATACAGGAATACCTGACCAAGGAGATTAAAGTGCTTACAGTTGATAAAGAAGACTACGAAGCAACTATAGATTTCAGCGCTGCGGCCACCTACGACTGGAAATCGCTGATAAAAGAAGCGGAAGAAACCGAAGAAAAAATAAAAGCTTCCAAAGCTAAAAAGGCCAAGGCGAAAGCAAAGAAAAAGAAGTAAACCACAGCTATAGTTACCAACATGAATAGCCTGTGCAGTCGTGATCTGTGCAGGCTATTTTTTATCTGTAGCTGATAAAGGTTTAGCCCGATCTATAGTTTTGTGCTTAAATGTAAACTATAGGTAAAATGATTATGGTACGATTTCCTGATTTTAATTGCACAACCTTGTATTTGTATCGTATAACATATTATACACTAACCAACAGGTGCGGTATTTTATTGCACAAATTTGAAAGGAGGACGTGATGAGAAGGAATAGGAGAAAGCCCTTAGATGGGATATTTTACAACACAGGAGATATGAATGAAAGAACTGTGGATGACAGCATTAATGTAAGCAGGAGCTATGCAGAATCGCTACAGGAGCCGATGTTTGAAGAAGAGCGCATCAAGCACAAAAAAGAAGCGGAAGAAAGAAACAGACTGCGCCAGGACCAAACACCTGATATGAAATCTGATAATGGTCCGGGTACCGCCCCCGGTCAGAGCTGCCTGTAAGCGAAACACATTACCTGCTAATTTGCAGGAACCAATACCATCAATCTACTAACCCAATAACCACCATGTATTTACACTGAGTGGTTTTGGTTTTTATGCCCCTCCTGTAGTTCCTGCCTGGCTTAATCTCAGCTGCACAAATCCGTTTTTATAATTTTGGGTTTCTGTTACCTGCAACCTTTGTTCGGTGGCAATAGGTGCAAATAAAGGTATGCCTTTGCCTAACACAAAGGGCACATAGGTCAGTATGATCTCATCAATCATTCCGGCATTAAAGAAAAGTGTGTTCAGTTGTCCGCCGCCAATAAGCCAGATGTCTTTGCCTGGCTGTTGCTGCAACTGCTTTACAAACGTTATTGGGTCATCATTTACATATTGTACCTGTTCCGTATCCTCATGGCTTGATCGGCTGAAAACATAGTTGGTTTTATCGGTGTACGGAAAGGGCATATCCATCCCCAGGATAGCTTTATAGGTGCTGTGCCCCATCAGTGTGGTATCTATAGTCTGCATAAAGTCGCTGTAACCATAGTCTTCTCCTTCTAAGGCAAAGGCTTCGTGCTCGAGCCAGTCAAAGCTTCCGTCGGTGCGGGCAATGTAGCCGTCCAGGCTGGCGGCAATGTATAGTATCAGCTTTCTCATACTTGCAAACTATAGTTTAGATCATCTTCTGATTGAGAAACGAACAGGAATATGGTGTTTGCTTTTTACGGGTTTTCCATCTATCATGGCCGGTATCCATTCGTTTGGTAACGAACGCACCACACGTAATGCTTCTTCGTCCATACCATGACCTGCGGATTGGTTTACTTCGGAATTAGTTAATTCGCCGGCCTCATTTATCTCAACAGTAATAACTACCAAACCTTGGGCATTTGCACGGAAAGCCTGGCTTGGGTATCTTAAATTTTTAACTATAAAAGCCAGCATACGGCCTTCGCCGCCAATAAGGAACGGTTTGTTGCCTACTTCCATTTTTACGTACGCTCCATTCTCATACACCTCTAATTCATTAACAAGTGATTTGGACTGTAATTCCTGGTTGTTAGTGAAATCATATTTATAGTCCGTCATGCCGTTCCAACCATAAAAAGCCCAAACGCCGCTTCTTTTCCCATTTTCATAGTTGCCTTCACATCTCCAGTTCTGGCTGGTCATAGTATATGGGCCGTGTTTTATAGCAGGGTTTTCCTGTAGAACGTTGTACTGTAAGGTGTACTCGGAGTGCTTTTCTTTAATAGCTTTCGTTTTGAGGTCAGGTGTATTGACTTGCGCGTAAGCTGCGTAACAAGTTAACAGGCAAATAAGCAGGGAGTAAATTGCTTTCATATAAAGTTGGCTAAAGTATGATCGCAAGATAATACTTTCCTGGCATTCATATTTTACAACAAACTATAGTTTAAACAGCTGCTTCTGGTGCGGTTGGAATTGCTTTCACAAGCACCTTATCTATGCGGCTGGCATCCATGTCTATTACTTCAAGTTCGTGTGTGCGCAGTTTTATAGTATCGCCTACCTTCGGTATTTTGGAGAGGGTGTAAAGAATAAAGCCGCCCAGGGTTGCATAGCGTTCCGACTGTTCCTGTATCAGTTCCAGGCCAAGTTCGCGGTTAAGTTCGCGTACCAGCATGGCGCCATTTACTAGGTAAGAGCCATCTTCTCGCCGGAAAAGCTCCGGGTCGCCGCTTTCGTCCACGTCGGGCAGGTCGCCAACTATAGCTTCCATAATATCGTGCAGGGTTATCAAGCCTTCCACAGCTCCAAACTCATTAACGACCAATGCCAGGTACTGCTTTTTGCGCTGGAACATTTTCAGCGTTTTCATCGCGTACATCGACTCCGACACAAAAAGCGGTGGTTTTAGTATATCCTGTAGCAGCACGCCCTGTCTATCTACCTGTTCAAAATAATCTTTTACGGCTAGCACGCCTACAATATTATCCAGGGTGCCTTTGCCCACCGGGAACTTGGTATGTGCACTTTGCAGGATGATCTGGTGGAGTTCTGCAATTGGCCGGTTAATGTCGAGCCATTCTACTTCGGTGCGGTAGGTCATCAGGCTGCGGTTGCGTTGCTCGTACAGGTAAAAAAGGTTGTCGTGCAGGCGTTCTTCTTCTTTTTCGAGCACCCCTTCGCGGCCAGCCACTTTTATGAGGTGGCGCAGTTCTTCTTCCGTAAGCGATGCGCCACTTTTATCCTGTTTAATGCCCAGTAGTTTTATGGCCAGGTTGGTAGAACCGGAAAGTAATTTAACAAGCGGAAAAGTAAACTTGGTAAAGACTTTTATGATAGGAGCTACTGCCAGGGCAATACGCTCAGGGTTGTTAAGGGCAATAGTTTTAGGAATAAGCTCACCGATAACGATCGTGAAATACGTGATGAGGCCAACTATAACTACAATAGAGATCTCTTCGGCATAAGGGGCGAGTGCACTGATACTGGCCACCACCGGCGTGAATTTCTCAGATAAGGCAGCGCCACCATACGCACCTGCTACAATACTTATCAGGGTTATACCCACCTGCACCGACGACAGGAAATTCTCAGGCTCATCGAGTAGTTTTAAAACATCTTTTGCGCTGCTGCTGCCCTGGGCGGCTTTCTGCTCTATCCGGCTCCGTTTTACTGATACCAGCGCGATCTCGGATAAAGCAAAAAAGCCATTCAGTAAGGTAAGTATAAGTATAATGATGATCTCCATAGTTGTTAGTAAAGTGGCAGCCCCGCTGGCTGATGGGTGGGTTCAGGTTTAAGTATAGTTTTAGGTGATCAGGTAAAGTCTTCTACCTTCTTACTGGTGCAGCCATTGTACCCGATCGCCTGATTTATGGGACAATAACGGATCATGCCGGTTAGTATAGGTATAATGCCTAAAGCGGCCAAGGCTTTGGTGTTATAATATGCCCCGAATCCGATCAGGGCCAACCCTGCCAGTACGCGCAGTTTCTGTTCTGTTAATCCTACATTACATTCCATAGCTTTTAGATTTTAAGGTTATGCTTTATTCTTACGGAGCCTGCACAGCTTTGTCATTCTTTGCCTTGCGTAAAGTTTTAATGTACGCGATCAGGTTGTCGAGGTCGTTATCTGAAATAACCTCTTCCTTAAATGCCGGCATTACGCCAAGCCCGTTGCGTATCTGGAAGCGCATCAGGAAACCCGGCAATGGTTTATCGTTAAAAGACGGCCCCAGACCAGCTTCGCCGCCAGGGTGGCATTTGGTGCAAAAAGTGTTGAATACAACCTGCCCCTGCGCAATAGCCGGCTCAGAGGCATGAACAGGGGCGTAGGCGGGTTCGCCGCGCTTGGCAGTTCCGCAGGCGATCAAAAATAAACAAATCAGTATTGTGTATAGCAGTATTTTCATAGTTTATAGTTTAGCGTGTGTTGCGGGTCACTTTCCAGATTACACCTGTGTTTTTCAGCGGCGTGGTTTTGCCATCCTTAACGTGCATCACACCAAAATCTATTATGTAAAGTGCAGTGCCATCCGGCGAGAATTTTACAGCCACCGGGCGCTCCAGGCCGCCGGTTTTTAACATAGATGCCGGCGCATTCTTTTTTCCTTTGTTAACCGCAAAATCGGTAACTACGCCATTTGCAACATTTACCCGGACCACTTTAAACCCGACAGGCGCCAGTACTTTGCCCACATTAGGGGCCATGTCGCCAAACTGGGCAATAAACGCTTCGCCGGGGTGGCCGAAAGATGCCGAAGTAGAAAAATCAAGTCCGTTTGATGACGAATGTACGCCCAGGGTGGCAGCAGGATGTGGTGGTTTGTTGGGATGTTGTGTGAGGAGTGGTTTCGGAGCTTCTTTGGATGGTGTCTCGAACCGGTCTCCGTTAAAAGCCAGGCCGCCGGCAAAATCGGGCCAGCCGTACCATTGTCCTTGCTGTACCTGCCACAGGTAATCGCCTACTCCCCACACCGACCGGCTGCCGCGCTCGTCGTAGCCATTATCGGTTACAAACAGGTTTCCGCCCGGTGCAAAGGCCAACCCAAACGGGTTCCGGAAACCCCAGGCCACCAGTTCCATATTTCCGCCATCTGCATCTATCCGAAGCACAGACCCTGAACACGGCAGCGCGCCCTGTATCACCTGTCCCTCTTTAACAGCAGTACCATAAGGCTGATAAGCGCCTGTAGTTATAGTTTGATTTGTTTCGGGATGTGTGCTTGTAAAATTCTGTCCGGTTACGGTAATGTCCTGGCAGGGGATGTCGTGAAAATCAGGGTTACGTTTCAGCCAGCCCATGTCATAGTTGTCGGGGCCAACCACACCGGAGTTTGTAGCTGTTCCAATGCCAAAATATAGCTTCCCATCAGGGCCTGCAACCGGCCCGTTTGTGTGGTGGTCGCCAAGGCTTGGTAGGTTCTCGACAAGTACCGTTATAGTTCCGTCTGCCGTTATCTTCAGAATTCTGCCACCTTTCTTCTGGCCGCCTTCTGCTACGTAAAAGTTACGGTTATGGTAGGTAATACCCGTCCAGGGGCCATTCTTTTCTCCAGTTGCAACTATAGTTTTGTTACCGTCCGGGGCAATCCGTATCAGTTTCGGCTCCAGAAATTCTTCTCCATACGAATAGCCTGCCTCTATCACATACACCTGGCCTGCATTGTCAAACGCGACATCCGTCGGGAAAGTCAGGTCACTGGCTATAACTTCAGCTTTATACCCGACAGGTAATTCAATGTCAGCAGCATTCAGAGGTCTGTCTGTAATAAGGTTAGTTCCCTGGGCACCACCGTTTGAGGAGCGCATCCGGTAGCACCCGGCTACCGAAACAAGGATAAGAAGAAGTATGGCAGAGCGGAACAATAGCTGCATTTTGAATATTAATTTATTTTGTTAATATTTAATGAATTATAGTTGGTTACGCTTCTAAAACCAGTTAAGTTAAAAGATGCTGAAAGCTGCCGGTCGTTCTGTAGTATCCGCAAAGCAAAGCTTGTATTTGCCTGAAGCTTTAGCCTGGATAGCCGCTTTACTGGCAATGGCCCTGATGGATCCTGATGGGGCGCATTTGTTTAGCTTTTGCCCGTTCAGTTATGTGCTGGAATGGTGCCCGGGCTGCGGACTCGGTCATGCTATAGCGTGGCTGTTCCGGGGTGAGATTGTAGCGTCGTGGCAGGCGCATCCGATAGGTATCCCGGCTGTGCTTTTATTGGTTTTCCGTTGTGGTAAATTGTTTTACCTGCAGTGCCAGAGTAAAAAGGCCAACTGTTATTATTGTGTACCAGACTAATCTAAACAATCTATACTATGTCAAGAATACTCGATCTGATGCCCGAACTGGAGCCGGATGAATTACAGTTTGTGCAGCAAATGCTGGGAGATATGCCCTATGCCGAAATGCAGCAGTTTGCCAACATTTACCGTGCCCGTCGCAAGAAACCACAGGAGGTGCTTATCCTTATTATAGTTGGCTTCTTCCTGATAGCTGGTTTGCAGCGCTTTTACCTGGGTCAGATCGGGATGGGTTTGCTATACCTTTTTACCGGCGGTCTTTGCTTCGTAGGTACTATCCTGGATCTTATAAATTATAAGCGCCTGACCTATGAGTATAATGTAAAAGAAGCACAGACAGTTAAAGCTATGTTAAGATATTAACTGTGTGAAACTATAGTTGCAAAAAAGCGCAGTTGGTATATCCCGGTTGCGCTTTTTTGTGATTTAACTTAAATGCCAGGATAAATTTCTGGTTTGTCATTTTGAGCATTCTCGAAACGAGAGTCGAAGAGAGCCAGCGTAGCTGTGAGAAATCTTATACGTCCTACTATTGTAAAACCTAGCAATGTGCGCAGCTCCTGCTAGCTTCTGTACTATAGTTCGATTTTACTGCAATCCGAACCCAAGCTATCCTTTCAAATCACCTCTAATCCTGGGAGCTTTACTTATCTATCGTTTCAGTCAGGCTTTGGTGCCCTCACGGCCGGGAGGCCCCGTCTTCGGGCATCGCGCTGTGCGAATCTCTTTTGCTCGTGCCTCGCAATGCCTTTCGGCACCAGATATTCACAAGGCGCTCAACCCAAAGACTGCGATATTTCGCATAGTAACCACCTATCTATAGTTTGAACCGGTAAGCTTCGAATTTTATCGTGGTTGTAATTCCGTAGGGACAGGTCGCGACCTGTCCGAATCTTGGACTGTAACTATAGAACTATAATGCTAACTATACCAAAGGCAAAAATTCCCCTCTCGGGAGGGGCAGGGGTGGGTTAAATGTACCAGATCTCTCTCGCTGTTCGAGATGACAAAGTAAAAAGCAGAAAAGCTCCCCGTCTTAGACTACTGAGAAGACATTTCGAAGGTAGCGAGCGTAGCTCTGAGGGGTTGGGGGTGTTTGAATTAAAGCAACTATAGAACTATAGCTTCACAAACTTCACCTGTCGGGTTTGCTGTCCGTCCGAGAACTGAACGAAGTATAAGCCTGCCGGCAGGGTCGATACTTGTAGCTGTATATTTTCCTGCTGAACTATAGTTTGCGTGCCCATTTTTCTACCTATGCGGTCGAAGATCACGACGGTTGTTGGCGTAAAATTCAGGTCGGTTATAGTTGCAAAGTTGCCAGATACGGGATTAGGAGATACAATAGGTGCAAAGTCTGGCACAGGAAGGTTGCTGTTTTTAACGATCTGATTTACCTCCTTCAGTATCCAGTTCTCAGGGTCCATGGTTACGCCCAGCACTTCGCCATCAACAGTGAAAACAAACTGTTGCGTTGGCTTGGTTTGCCTTACCCTGAACGTTTCGGTGCCGGATGTGGTCTGTACCTGGTAGGTAATATCTGTTCTGAAAAAGGGCGTTTTACCTGTGGTTGCCTGCTCCGATACAAGTACCATTTTCCTGTCGCGTTGATTCCAGGCCACGTTAAAAACAGGGTATCCTTCGCCTTCATACCACTGCTTAAAAAAGTAACCCAGTTTTTTGCCTGTAGTTTGTTCCATTACCCGTTGCAGGTCGGCGGTAGAGGCAGTTCCACTACCGAACTTTATTTGATAGTTCTGTAATGCTTTAAAAAAGAGGGCGTCGTTATTTATTTCGTAGCGCAGCATATGCACCACAGCAGCCCCTTTTTTATAGGTCAAACTATAGTTAAAAATGCGACCTACGTTTGTGGTATCCGGAACGCGCAGACTGCCTTGTGTAGCGGATCTTGCCCTGTTGTGTGCATCGGTCATCCAGCTCTGGGCGGCATCGGCAGAGTAATGTTGCAGACCCAGGTACTCCGCATAAGACGCAAATCCTTCATTCAGCCAGATATCCTGCCACGAAGCACAGGTAACATTGTCGCCAAACCATTGATGGGCCAGCTCATGAGCAGTAAGAGTAAAGGTAAACGTGCTTTGGGTTGTCATGGTCTGATGCTCCATGCCGCCGCCAATGGGTGCCATACTATGGCCGTACTTCTCTGCAGCAAACGGGTAAAGCGTGAACAGCTCTGAAAAATGCTCTATCAGCGGAGGCGTAAAATCGATCTGGTTTTTATAGGTGTCGAGGGAGCCTTTGTAGATATAGTTTACAACCGGAACTGGCTTTGCAGCACCGGCCGGGTTCGCGAACTGCACATACTCATCATAATCCGACACAGCCACTGAGATCAGGTAATAATCGATGGGGTAGCGGCTTTCCCATTCGTAACGAACTTTGCCGTTGGGCAGGTTTAGCGTGTTAGTCAGTAAGCCATTTGAGCCAACTTTATTCTCAGCGCTGGTGGTAACGGCTACGTGCACCGAATCGGCTTTATCGGTAAGCACCTGTTTTGTTGGCCACCATTCGTAAGCAGCATATGGTTCACTCAGGCTCCAGGTCACATCGTTTCCCCACCGGCTTACGCGGGCCGTATTAAATCCATTACCGATAGCAGCATTCCCACCGTTTGGGGCGTTACCGCTATAGTTTATAACAGCTACTACCTTGCTTTTGGCAGCAACTATAGTGCTAAGGTTTACAGATACATCGCTGCCATTACGGGTTAAATTGCTTTGCTGGGCTCCGTTTATAGTTACAGATTCTATAGTAAAGCTGGGGTGCAGCTCAAAAGCAAAAACAGAAAGCGGGCTGGATTTTACAGTGGCATGTGTGGTTACGCTTCCGGTTATATATGCGCTGTTTCGCTCCAGAGCCAGGTCAAGACCATAGAAGGTAACATCATACATATTCATGAGCTGCATGTGCTGCTGAGTGGCAACAGCCATGCGGGTTGTACCCAATAACCTGCTATCGGCGCAGGTGTGTTGTGCTTGTGTTTTAAACTGTGGTTGCGCCGTGACAATATGTAAGGTACTAATGCAAAGTGACATCAGCAGGATAATCTGTTTCATAGTTGGCGCAACGTTATAGTTTATCTCATTACAGGCAGCACAGTATATCCTTTTTTACGAAGCAGTTCCAGTAAACCGTCTTTACCAGTTAAGTGACCGGCGCCTACAGCAAAAAAAGTAGGCTGTATGCGGGCTTCGCGTTCCAAAACCGGTATCCAGCGTTTGTTACGGTTCACCAGGAAAGCCTGCTCGTACTCCCTGTATTCTTCATCATTATATTCTTCTCTCGCCAGAGCATCCAGTCCGGCAAGGTCCTGTTGCAGGTACAGTTGCACCATGTCGCGGTAGCTCTGGCGGGCTTCATCCATGTTGCTCACCATATTGGTCAGCATGGTAGTTTGTACGCTGGCCGGCATCTCATCTATCGCGCTTAGCTGCTCGCTAACGGTCTCAAGGCCAATTACTTCTTTTCCCTGCTTCTGGGCAATTTCCATCAGGCTTTGCTCATACGATACTGCCTGGCACTGTGTTAACTGCGACAACAACATGGAGTGTAGCATGAAAGGCTTCATGCGGTCCAGTTGGGCCAAATCTATTTTCAGAGTCTGCTTAAAATGGTTGTTCAGCAAACTATAGTCTGCATCAGAAAAAAAGCTGCGTAACGAGCTTCCGTTCGGTAATATAGAGGCCTGTTGCAACTCTACCATAAAGTTAGGCGCATCCATATCCACTTCCAGCGACAGGCGCTCTGTGTTTGCAAGCTTATTCTTTACAACTTCAGGCATATTAAAATTTTCAGGGCAGATAGCGTGAATCGTTCCGAATAAGTACGATGGTTTGCTTAGCCCCTGGCCGCTGATTTCCCAGAGCAATGCCTTGGGTTGCGCTGCTGGAGCCTGGCCAAGCGAAGGAACAGTTATACATAATGCCAGCAAAAGCACTAAAAACGGGCGATAGTATAATTTTCTCATAAGGGTGAAATTAGTTCTTCTGTAAAGATAATATTTTAATAGTATGAATATATATACCTGAACCCGAATACCTTTGTAAAAAAATAATGAAATTAGTAAACTTTATAGTTTAACACAGCAAACAGGCATGACAACCTACATAGTAAGCAACCTTTACATTTACCCGATAAAATCGTTGGGCGGTATAAGTCTGCAAGAGGCACAAGTTCAGGAGCGTGGGCTACAACACGACAGGCGCTGGATGCTGGTAGATGAAAAGGGCGGTTTCCTGTCGCAGCGCAAATTTGCCCAAATGGCGCTGTTGCAGGTTAAGTTGCAACCAAACGGCTTACTGGTTAGCCATAAGCAAGGTTTGCTGGAGCCACTTCTCATACCTTTTGAGCAGGCAGAAGGCAAAGAAGTTTCAGTTACGATCTGGGACGATACCTGTACCGCCCGCGAGGTGAATGGCGAAGTAACGATGTGGTTCTCGAAAGCGCTTGGTATGTTTGCACGGCTGGTATACATGCCCGAAAACACCCGCCGTATAGTTGACCCTACCTATGCTTTTGAGGAAGAAGTGGTAAGCTTTGCCGATGCCTATCCCTTTTTAACAATAGGGCAGGAGGCTCTGAATAACCTCAACACCAAACTGGCTAAGCCCGTGCCCATGAATCGCTTCCGTCCGAACATCGTTTTTACCGGTGGCCAGCCACACGACGAAGACCTATGGGATACCTTTACTATAGGAGAGGTGAATTTCAGGGCTGCCAAGCCATGCGCGCGTTGTGTACTTACCACCGTGGATCAACAGACAGGTATAAAAGGAGAAGAGCCGCTAAGAACGCTGGCAACATATCGTACGCAAAACAATAAAGTTCTTTTCGGGCAGAATCTGGTGCATGAAGGCAATGGCAAAATTAAGGTTGGCGATCAGGTGCAGGTACAGCTATGGAAATAGTAATGTCCCGGCCATCAGTAGCTGATACTGCTATTCCTCAAAACGTAAATGTTTTTTATCGGATAACAGCACTCTGGGCTATGTGCGAAGCTTTTTTAGGTGGCGTACTTCACGCGCTTCATTTGCCCGGAACTGGTCTGTTTGTTGGCGGGGCTGCCGTACTCTGTATCAGTTTGCTTGCGCATCATTGCCCTTCCCGTAAAGCCATTCTTAAAGCCACAGTGCTGGTCATATTGGTCAAAGGAATCCTGAGCCCGCATACACCGCCGGGTGCTTACCTGGCTGTTTTTATTCAAGGGAGTTTAGGGTATTTGCTCTTTCAGGCTAAAAGTTACTTTAAACTGAGTTGCCTGTTGTTGGGCGTGCTTACACAATTGCAGTCAGCGCTACAGCGGCTGGTGGTAATGCTTGTCATGTTCGGTGCCGATCTGTACCAGGTGGCGCACGGGTTTGTAAACTATATTCTTAAAAAAGCCGGCTTTGCCGAAGGCGACTATGTCCTCTATATAGTTATAGGTTACATTGGCCTGCATGTGCTGATGGGGATTTTTATAGGCTGGCTGGCTGGCCGCTTACCTGCTATGCTTAAAAAGCAGCAACATAAAATCGATCTTAATGCTTACTCTAATACCGCTGCTGAAGCAGTTACTGTTTTGCCACGTAAAAAAAAAGAGCCTGGCAGCGGTTCCTGCCTTTGTTAATTATCAGTGTCTTGTGTATCCTGGCTGCAAGCGTGTACTTTGATCTTATAGTGTATAACACAGCCTATAGTATAGTTATAAGAGCGGTTATTATAGTTGCCTTATGGGTGTGGGTGCTATCGCCACTGCTGCGAAAAGTAATGCAACGCTGGAGCATATCAAAGAGATCGGCTCTTGCTGCCGAAATTGATCAGGTACTGCAGGTTACACCTTATATATATAAGACTGCAAAAATTTGCTGGGCATCTACCTCTCAACTCCCCCTTCCTAAAAGGCTGTTATTCTTTCCGATTAGGTTGATCGCTTTAACCATCTGAATATAAAGCTGCAGAGATTAATGTAACTATTCCATTAAAGTGCTTTTGATTGCAAATCGCTTTATAGTTTAGCTTACCGCTTCAGTAAAATAAGAATGTATTTTATGATGAAAGCAAAATTCACATTCAACTGATTTATAGTAAGATGTTTAAACTTTGATGTGAATGATTAATAACATCTTGTGAATGGTGATTTGATAAATCATAAAAATTGCATAAATAATTACATTTAATTAAAAAATATTTTAAATAACTGATTAAGTATTTTGAAATACAGGAGGTCTGACTATATTTGGTACACAAACTAATCTATAACTATTCATTTAACACATTCTAGCATGAAGAAGAGTTTACTGCTCAGTTTCATTTTTGTGTTTGCGCTTGTAGTACAAGTGCTGGCACAAAATCGAACAGTGACGGGTAAGGTAACTGACCAGGAAACAGGTCAGGGTTTACCAGGCGTTACTGTTTTGGTAAAAGGTACATCCACTGGTACAGCCACTGGTATTGATGGCGGGTTTTCGATCGCTGTTCCATCAAACGACGCTGTACTTGAGTTCCGTTATGTAGGTTACGATAGCAAAGAGGTTGCTGTAGGTAGCCAATCTGCCATTAACGTGCAGCTTGGCCAGGCTTCAGAAACCCTTTCTGAAGTTGTGGTTGTAGGTTATTCTACTACAACACAGCAATCGTTTACTGGTACTGCAAAAGTTGTAAGTGCTGAAAGACTAGAGAACAAGCAGGTAGCTAACGTAACTTCTGCCCTTGCTGGTGAGGTTGCTGGTGTTAGAGTTATCAACACAAGTGGTCAGCCGGGTACAGTAGGTCGGGTGCGTATCCGTGGTATTGGTTCTGTTAACGGTAACCGTAATCCATTATACGTAATTGATGGCGTTCCTGTAGAGGACGAAAGTGTCATTAACTCTATCAACCCTTCAGATATCGAGGCAACTACAGTGTTGAAAGATGCTGCAGCAACTGCTATCTATGGTTCAAGAGGTGCTAACGGTGTAATTGTTGTTACTACTAAAACTGGTAGAGGCAAAAAGAACTACATAGAGGCTGATGCTAACTTCGGTACAAACGTAGCATTACTTCCTCGTTACAATACTATCAAGTCGCCGGAGCAATACATCGGCTTAACTTGGGAGTCTTTATACAACGAAGGTATAGCTTACGAAGATGATCCTGAAGCTTGGGCTAACTTCTACTTATTCGATCCACAGTACGGTATCAATCCTGCTTATAACATGTGGAATGTTGAAGATGTAGCTGATCTGATCGACCCTGTTACAAGAACAGTAAGACCAGGTGTTACAAGAAAATACACTCCTGAGAAGTGGGAAGATTATGGTTTCCAGAACTCTAACCGCTCTGAAGTAAACGTTAAGTTCGGTGGTTCTAGTGGTAAAACTAACTACTATACATCTTTCGGTTACCTGAACGATGTTGGTTATATCATTAACTCTGACTATCAGCGTTTAACTGCACGTTTAAATGTTAACCAGGAAATCAACAAGTGGTTGACAGGTGCATTTAACTTCAACTACGCAAGATCAGAAACCAACAACAATGGTCAGAGCTCTGACTCTGGTAGCATTTTCTGGTTTAATGACAACATTCCTTCTATCTACCCGCTGTTCTTAAGAGATGGTGAAGGTAACTTCGTTTCTGATCCTATCTTTGGTGGCAACCAGTACGATTATGGTACTGACCGTGGTTTCGGTGCGCTTACAAACGCAATTGCTGATGCAACTTACGATACTAACAGAAGCAACCGTAACGAATTGAATGGTAATGTTAGCTTAAACGTTAACATCCTGGAAGGGCTAACACTTGAGAACAGATTAGGTGCGCAGTACTACAATAACAAGTTTCTAAACAAAGGTAACAAGTACTATGGTGGTTCAGCTTCACAGAATGGTAGCTTATTCCACCAGAGAACAGATGCATTGAGCTACAACGTGTTAAACCTGTTGCGTTACAACAAGTCTTTTGGCTCACATAATGTAGAAGCTCTAGCAGCGCACGAAGCTAACAACTATGAAAATAACTTGTTAACTGCTTCTGGTTACAACCTGGTAGATCCTAACATTGAAGACCTGAGCAACGCAATCGTTCAGAACCCTTCAAGCGGTCGTACACTGGAGAGATCCCTTGAAAGTTATTTCGCTCAGTTGAACTACGACTTCGACAAGAAATACTTTGTGGCAGGTACTATCCGTAGAGATGGTTCTTCTAAATTCATCAGAGATAACAAGTGGGGTACATTTGGCTCAGTTGGTTTAGGCTGGATGATCTCTAGCGAAGACTTTATGGCTAATCAGAGCATCTTTAACTCTTTAAAGTTAAGAGCTAGCTATGGTTTAATGGGTGATCAGGCAGGTTTAGGTTACTACCCAGGTTACGACATCTTCCAGATAGACAACCTGAACGATAACCCAGCTTTCTCTTTCCAGACAAAAGGTAACCCTGATCTGACTTGGGAAACTTCAAAAATGTTCCAGACTGGTGTTGATTTCGAACTGAACAAATACCTGTCAGGTTCAATTGACTACTACGTTAAAAACACTACTGACCTTATCTTCAACAGAAGAGTAGGACCTTCAATTGGTTATGCTTTGATCCAGGTGAACGATGGTAACTTCCGTAACCAAGGTATCGAGTTTGACCTGACTGGTGATGTGTTTGAAGGCAAAGACTACCGTTTAAGCCTGAACATCAATGGTGAGAAGTTCACAAACGAGATCACTGAAATGCCTATCGAGCCTACTACAGGTAAGCACAAAGCGATTGACCCACAAGGTAACTTTGGATGGGGTAAAGGCCATTCAATCTTCGACTTCTACATGCGTGAGTGGGCTGGTGTAGACCCGGCTGATGGTATGCCAATGTGGAATGTGACTTACAATGACTTAAATGGTAATGGTGCGTACGACGAAGCTGATGGTGAAGGTATTGATAACTTAGAAGATTACCTGGATAAGAACCCTGATGTAAACAGAGGTGACCTGAAAATGGCTACTACTAAGAAATATGCAGATGGTACACTGAAGTATAATGGTAAGTCTGCTATTCCTGATGTGCGTGGTGCTTTCAACCTGTCAGCTGGTTACAAAGGCTTTGACCTGAGCGCTCAGATGCTTTATAGCTTCGGTGGCTATGCTTACGATGGAGCTTATGCACTGTTAATGCACAATGACCTTGCTGGTTCTAACAACTGGCACCAGGATATCATGGCAAGATGGCAGAAGCCAGGAGATGTTACAGATGTACCTCTTCTGAACAACGAGTTCAATCCGAACTTCAACTCTCCATCTACTCGTTTCTTAACAAAAGCGAACTACATGGTATTAAACAACGTGCGTCTGAGCTATACACTGCCAACAAACTTTGTTAGCAAGTATGGTGTAGGTGGTCTGTCTGTTTGGGTATCTGGTGATAACCTTTGGATTCATACTGCCCGTGAAGGCTTCAACCCTTCAACTGATGAAGCAGGTAGCTCTAGCACATACAGATATTCTCCATTATCTAATTTCACTGCAGGCTTAAGAATCAAAATTTAATTTCTGATTATCATGAAGAAAAATTTATATATAATAGGTGCAACCGTATTCTCGCTTTTTCTGGGCGGTTGTAGCGAAGATTTCCTGGACGTAAAGCCTTCAGGGAGCGAAATTACTCCGCAGCAGCTTGCTGAAGCGGCTAAAACTGACCCGGGTTTGCTTAATGGTAACATTTCTGGTTTATACTCTACTATGTACAACACAGGTACAGGTGGTACAAACCTTAGCCACGATGACTTTGGCCAGAAGAGCTGGGATATCTATATGGATATGCTATCTTCTGACATGGTTCTGGCAGGTGTTACTTACGGATGGTACTCTGGTGTTGCCAGATACCAGGACACGCAAGACTATACACAGAACGAAGGTTACATGCCTTGGCGTTACTACTACCGTATCATTTTCGGTGCTAACACTGTAATTGATGCATTAGGTGGTACTGATGCAAATCTGGATGGAGAAGATAAGCGCGAGCAGCGTCACATCATGGGTCAGGCAAAAGCAATGCGTGCTTACGCATACTTCTACCTATCTCAGCTGTATGCTCCAGGTTATGGCACTGGCTCTGAAAAGCTTGTTCCTATATACACAAACACAGAGGTTCCTAACCAGCCAAGAGCAACTACTGCTGAAGTTTATGATCTTATAATTGATGACCTTACACAGGCGATCGAATATATGAGCGACTTCAACAGATTGACAAAAGATCAGGTTGATGCTAACGTAGCAAAAGGCTTGTTATCTTACGCTCTATCTGCAAGAGGTACAAATGCTGACCTTCAGAAAGTAGTTGAACTGACCGGTGAAGTTATGACTGCAGCTGGTTACCGTGTTACAAATGAAGGCGAGTTGTATGGTAAGATTGCGAATGGTGTATTAACAAACCCACAGTCTGGCTTTAACAACGTAGCTACTCCAAGCTGGATGTGGGGTGTAGACCTTACACTAGCTAACGGCCTTGACCTTGTGTCTTGGTGGGGACAGGTAGACTACTATACCTATAGCTACGCTTGGGCAGGTGACCCTAAAACGATCGATAACGGCCTGCAGGCTTCTATCCGTACAGATGACTTAAGAAGAAACCAGTTCAGTTTAACTTCTGGTCGTCCGCTTTACAAGTTCTTCGATCTAGGTAGAAAAGCAGGTGGTCAGAGACAAATAACTACTGACTATGTGTACATGCGTATTGAAGAGATGATCCTTTTGAATGCTGAAGCTAACGCCAGACTTGGTAACGTGGATGCTGCAAAAGATGCTCTGATGATGTTGATGTCGAAAAGAATAGTTGAGATAGCTGGTAGCGAAGCAACAACAGGTCCTGATGCTTATGAAGCATACCTGGATGGCTTAACTGCTCCTGCTCTACTTAACGAAATTATTCTTCAGACTCGTATCGAGATGTGGGGTGAAGGAAAAGCTTACCTGGCTGTTAAGCGTAATAAGCTTAACGTAACAAGAGGTACTAACCACTTGTTCTTCCCTGGAGAGACTTTTGCATGGGATTCAGATGAATTAACATTCGAGATTCCTCAGGCTGAAGTACTTAACAACCCAGTACTGAACGACTAATCAGAATTAGTTTGAATACAAAAGGGCCGCTCAACTGAGTGGCCCTTTTTTTATGCATTCTACTTTCCGATAACTATAGTTTTTAATTGAAGTGAAGCCTCTTGGGAGTTCTAAGCGATCTATAAACACCTGGTCAACTATAGTTTGCTTTTATAGTTATGCTTATCTTGTACTATAAATTTTACCTATGAACCATAAAGTAAAACTAACAATACTAGCTGCTTCGTGCTTTGGCTTAGGGGCATTTGCAACCAAACTGGCAGACGAAAAGATAACTGTGCCCATGCTACAGCAGGCACAAAAGCTGATTGGCTTAAATTTTACGACTGCCCAACTTGACTCTGCCACTTCTGAACTGGAAGACTTTAAAGAAGGCTATGAGCGAATCAGGAAAGTGCCGCTTCCAAATGATGTAGCGCCTGCCATCGTATTTAACCCGATACCGGTAGGGTATGAATGGCCAAAAGAGCAGGAGAAGTTTAAGATCGAAGAACTAAAGAAAGTAAAGCTACCCGCAAACCGTGAAGATCTGGCTTACTATAGTATTCCACAGCTGGCGTCGCTTATCAGGTCTAAACAGATCACATCAGAAGAGCTTACCAAATTTTACCTGGAAAGGCTGAAGCAATACGGCCCGACACTGGAGTGTGTAACTACGCTTACAGAAGAGTTGGCACTGCAACAAGCACGGCAGGCTGATAAGGAAATAAAGGCTGGTAAGTATAAGGGTATGCTGCATGGTATCCCGTTCGGTGTAAAAGACCTGCTGGCTACTAAGAACTATAAAACAACCTGGGGAGCAACACCATACAAAGACCAGCAAATAAATATGGATGCTACAGTAGTTGAAAGATTGCAGAATGCAGGCGGCGTATTGGTAGCGAAGCTGACCTTGGGTGCGCTGGCAATGGGAGACGTATGGTACGGTGGCAAAACCAGATCGCCCTGGGATCTGAGCAAAGGTTCAAGCGGTTCTTCGGCTGGGTCTGCAGCGGCAGTTGCAGCCGGGTTACTACCTTATGCCATCGGTACCGAAACACTTGGATCTATCGTTTCGCCTTCTACAGCATGCGGCACTACAGGCTTACGACCAACCTTTGGACGAGTTAGCCGCCATGGTGCTATGGCATTAAGCTGGTCGATGGACAAGATTGGCCCGATAACACGCTCTGCAGAAGATGCAGCTATAGTTTTCAATTCCATTTATGGGCCTGACGGGAAAGACCTTTCTGTTTACAATGCTCCTTTCAACTATAACAAGAAAATAGAACCGAAGAAACTGCGCGTTGGGTATCTGAAGAAAGACTTTGAAGGGAAATATGGCTTTAAAGAAAATGACCTGGCTGCATTGGAAGATCTGAAGAAAGCAGGAATAGAACTGGTGCCAATGGAGTTGCCTGACCTGCCGGTTAATGACCTGATACTGACTATATCGGTAGAAGGAGCAGCTGCTTTTGATGAACTTACCCGTAACGGAAAAGACAGCCTCCTGAAGCAGCAACATAAAAGCGCATGGCCAAATATTTTCAGGGCCGGTAGGTTTATACCGGCAGTAGAGTATCTGCAGGCACAGCGTGTACGGACATTGCTGGTGCAACAGATGCAGGAAAAAATGAAGGACATCGATGTGTATATCAGTCCGTCGTTTGGGAGCAGTAACCTGGTAGTTACAAACCTGACAGGTCACCCATGCGTGGTAGTGCCAAATGGTTTCCAGAAAAATGGTATGCCTACTACTATAACGTTTATAGGTAAACTATTTGGAGAAGCGGAGTTGCTTGCCTTGGCCAAACTATACCAGGATATCACACCACACGAAGAAAAGCACCCGACTGCCTTTCTGGCTCAAAAATAGTAAATTATAGATGCTAACTATAGAAAGTCCCGGTTTGCAGGCTAAAACTTGAGAAACCGGGACTTTTGCATTAATTTGAACCTGAAACCACCCTACACAAACTATAACATCATGTTTTTTAAAAGTAAAGCTATAGTTGCGGCTCTTTTCGGAATGCTGGCAGCAGGTGCAGTACAGGCCCAGACACCAGCCCGCGAGCTAACCATAGAGAAGATCATGCGCGACCCGAAATGGATCGGGACCTCGCCGAGCAATATTTTCTGGTCAGAAGATGGTAAGAAGATATATTTTAACTGGAACCCTGATGCTAACCGTAAAGATTCGCTTTATGCGGTAAATGCTAAAGGGAAGGACATTAAAAAAGTAGCAGCAGCAGAGCGCCGTAGTTTGCCGTCACCTTACGGGACATACAACGATGCCGAAACACAGAAGGTGTATGAGAAGAATGGCGATATCTTTTTGCTGGATATAAAAAGCGGTAAAGTAACCCAGGTGACCAACACCGTAGAACGCGAAAGCAACCCGAACTTTACATTTGATGAGCGTGAAGTAACTTTCCAGAAAGATAATAACCTGTATTCGTGGAGTATTACCAATGGCCAGTTAGCCCAGCTCACCGATTTCAGAAAAGGGAAAAAGCAGGCGGAAGGCGAAGACAAAGACCCGCAACGTGCCTGGTTGCGGAACCAGCAGCTTGGTTTACTAACTATAGTTAAGGAGCGCGAAGCCGATAAAGCAGCTCTTAAAAAACAGCAGAAAACGGATGCCCCAGGCCGCCCGCTTGATATTTATATCGATGACAAGCAGGTAAGCAGCGTGGTGCTGAGCCCGGATGAGCGCTTTATTACCTATAATTTGATCAGCAGGCCAAAGAATGCGAAAGTGGCTATTGTGCCGGATTTCGTGACATCATCTGGCTACACCGAAGACATAAACACACGCACAAAAGTAGGCGATGCGCAAAGCACATACGAGTTCTTTGTGTACGATACCCATCGCGACTCTACTTATGCAATCAGTATGAAGGATGTGGAAGGTATATATGACGTGCCTTCATACCTACTGGAGAAGAACAAAAAAGCAACTATAGCTAAAGATGGAACTGATGCTAAAACCAAAAAAGCTGAAATGCGCGCTACTGTTATCTATGGCCCGGTTTGGTCTGATAACGGAAAGCATGCTGTAGTTGTAGCTCGCTCTGCTGATAACAAAGACCGCTGGATACTCTCCTTAGACCCGGCCACCGGTAAGCTTAACCTGTTAGATCGTCAGCACGATGATGCCTGGATAAACGGACCTGGTATTGGCTATGGCACCGGAGATATTGGCTGGATGCCTGATAATGAATCGGTATGGTTTCAGTCGGAAGAAAGCGGGTATTCGCACTTGTATGCTGTAAATGTTAAAAACGGCAAGAAAAAAGCCTTGACAAGCGGTAAGTTCGAAGTGTCGGATGTGCAGCTATCGGATGACAAGAAGCACTGGTACTTTACAGCGAACAAAGTACACCCAGGCGAACAGCACTTTTACAAAATGCCCGTGAATGGCGGTACCATGGTGCAGCTTACAACCCAGCCAGGTGCCTACGAAGTAACTCTATCACCGGATGAGAAGATGCTGGCCTTCCGTTACTCTTATAGCAATAAGCCATGGGAGCTGTTTGTAATGGAGAACAAGAAAGGAGCCAAGCCACGCCAGATCACTAATTCCCTGACCGAAGAGTTTAAAGCTTACAACTGGCGAGAACCGGAAGTGATCTCTTTTAAAGCAGAAGATGGTGCCGATGTGTATGCACGCCTGTATCAACCAAAGAATGCCAAAGCGAATGGACCTGCTGTGATATTTGTGCACGGTGCCGGTTATTTACAGAATGCACATAAATGGTGGAGCAGCTATTTCAGGGAATATATGTTCCATAACTTTTTAGTAGACCAGGGCTATACCGTACTGGATATTGACTATAGAGGTAGTGCAGGTTATGGCCGCGATGTGCGTACAGGCATCTACCAGTTTATGGGAGGCAAAGACCTGAGCGACCATGTAGACGGTGCCAAGCTGCTTGTTGATAAATATAACGTTGACCCGAAAAAGATCGGTATTTATGGTGGCTCTTATGGTGGCTTTATTACCTTGATGGCCATGTTTACAGAACCGGACTTGTTTGCTGCCGGTGCTGCTTTACGCTCTGTAACAGACTGGGCACACTACAACCACGGCTACACTTCCAACATCCTGAACACTCCACAAACCGACAGCCTGGCTTACGCTAAAAGTTCTCCTATTTATTATGCTGAAGGGTTGAAAGGGGCATTGCTGATTTGCCATGGCATGGTAGATACCAACGTGCATTTCCAGGATGTTGTACGACTGACACAGCGCCTGATAGAGTTAGGGAAGGATAACTGGGAACTAGCCGTTTACCCTGTTGAAGACCACGGCTTTACAGAACCAGCCAGCTGGACCGATGAGTATAAGCGGATCTATAAACTGTTTGAAGAGAACCTGAAGGATAAGTAAAAAAATAAAAAGCCTTAAACGAAAAAAAATACAGATTGTTACATCTGTATTTTTTTTGCACTTTATTTATGTGTCTTGCCTCGCAACAGCAAAGTTAAGGTTAATAAAGCCTGGGATACTTTTTAAAGAAGATAACAGAAGGTGTATGATAAATCCTGAATATTATGGGTTAAATGTAGTAGTTATTAAGTTTTTCTGAGAAAATCTATATTTGTAATTTTTAAATATAACTATAGTAAGAAGTTCGTTTTGGCGGAACTATAATAGGTAGTAAATATATATTGGTTGGTTGATTTATTAAATTACCGTAATAAAGCGTTTAAACACTGATTTTTTCGTGAAAATTGGAGAAGTAAAGGGATTTTGTTTTGTAAAATTTACAGCTAATTTGGTAGCATTATTTTAACACACTAACCATTTACTAATCTTTTACATGAGAAAATTTTTATTCTTTGTTGTGCTCATGCTCTCTGCTGTTTTGCAGGACGCTATGGCACAGACAAAAACGGTAACGGGTAAAGTATCAGACCAGCAGAATGGCCTGGGCTTACCGGGTGTTTCCGTAATTGTCAAAGGTACCGCAGTAGGAACGGCTACTACTGCTGATGGTACTTATACCTTGAATGTTCCTGAGGATGCTACAATCTTAATTTTCAGGTTCATCGGTTATAAAGCTGTTGAGCGTGCTATCGGTAATCAGAGCACAGTTAACGTAACTATGGCAGTTGATGAAACTCAACTGGACGAAGTAGTTGTAGTTGCTTACGGTACAGCTGATAAGAACTCTTTTACAGGTTCTGCATCACAGATCACTCCTGAGAAAATTGCTCAGAGACCAGTTACCAACATAGCCAATGCTATTACTGGCCAGGCAGCTGGTGTTCAGACATCAGGCGCCAGCGGACAGCCAGGAAGCGGCGTTGCAATCCGTATCCGTGGTTTCGGATCATTCAACGGAAGCAACGAACCTCTTTATGTAGTTGATGGCGTACCTTATGCAGGTTCTATCGCAAACCTTAACTCTGAAGATGTTGAGAACATCTCTATTCTGAAAGATGCTGCTTCTACGTCGCTTTACGGTGCAAGAGCTGCGAACGGTGTTGTGATTATCACTACTAAAAAAGGTAAAGCCAACAGAAGCGAAATTAACTTTAAGGTAACTCAGGGTTACTCTACAAGAGGCCTGGAAGAGTACGACAGAGTTAACGCATTTGAATACTATCCACTTGTTTGGGAAGCTTACAGAAACTCATTGGTTGCCGGTGGTACTACTGCTGATGCCGCTAACCAGAAAGCTTCTGACGATGTTTATGGCATCCTGAAGTATAACCCGTTCAATGTTCCTAACAAAGAGATTGTAACAACAGACGGTAAGATTAACCCTAATGCAAAGTTGCTTTACGGTGATGACCTTGACTGGGAAAAAGAATTGACCCGTACTGGTAACCGTAAAGATTATGGTCTTAGCTTCTCAGGTGGTGCTGATAAAACAGACTACTTTGTGTCTTTAGGCTACTTAAATGACAAAGGCTACCTGATCAAATCTGACTACGAGCGTTTTACAGGTCGTGTAAATGTTAACAATCAGGCTACAAACTGGTTAAAGACAGGTCTTAACCTTTCAGGTACAATGACTAAGTCTAACCAGGCTAACGACGGAAGCAGCACAGGTTATGTTAACCCGTTCTACTTCTCAAGAAATATCGGTCCTATCTACCCGGTTTATCAGCACGATCCTGTTACAGGTGCATACATTCTGGATGATACAGGCAATAAGATCTATGACTTAGGTGTAGGCCGTGGCCCTGGTGCAAGTGCAGGCAGACACGTATTAGCTGAGACTGTTCTGAACGAGAACCTATTCAACCGTACAGTTTTAGGCGGCAGAACCTACGGAGAGATCAAATTCCTGAAGGATTTCAAATTCACTACGAACTTAAGTGTTGACGTTTCTAACTATACTGGTCTTACTTTCGAGAACACGTTGGTTGGTGACGGTGCCCCTGCCGGTAGAGCTAGCAATGCAAACAGCACAACTACCAGCTATACAGTAAACCAGTTGCTTAACTACTCAAAAACATTTGGTCAGCATTATTTTGATGTATTGTTAGGTCATGAGAACTACGATTATACTTACAAGTATTCTGGTGGTAGCAAGCAAGGTATTATAGTTGATGGTATTACTGAATTAGTAAACTTCACAACTATAAACAGCTTAACTTCTTACACAGACAAGTACAGAACAGAAGGTTATTTCGGTAGACTTAACTATACATTCGCTGACAAATACACCTTGTCTGGTTCATACAGAAAAGACGGTTCATCAAGATTCTATAAGGATGTAAGATGGGGTGATTTCTGGTCGCTTGGTGCATCATGGAGAGTTGACAGAGAGTCTTTCATCAATATGCCAGGCTGGTTAGACATGCTTAAGCTTAGAGGATCTTATGGTGAAGTTGGTAACGATGACATAGGTAGCTTCTATGCATGGCAGGCACTTTATAACTTTGGTCCTGGTTTCAACAACGCTGCTGAGCCTGGTTTCCTTCAGTCAAGCCTTGCTTCACAGGATCTACTTTGGGAGTCCAGCAACAGCTACGACTTTGGTGTTGACTTCAGCGTGCTTAATAACAGAATCCATGGTTCTGCTGAGTATTTCTACAGAGGCTCTGATAACTTACTGTTCGAGGTTCCGCTTCCACTTTCAAGTGGTGTGTTAACAAGAAACCAGAATATTGGTGCCCTTTTCAACAAAGGTGTAGAATTACAGGTTTCTGCTGATGTTGTTAAAGTAGGTGATTTCACCTGGAATATCGATGCTAACTGGACTACTCTTCAGAACGAGTTCACAAAACTGCCTGATGGTCAGAAAGAGATCATAAACGGTACCAAGAAAATTATGGTAGGCCAATCTCTGTACGATTTCTGGTTAAGAGATTTCTATGGTGTTAACCCGGATAATGGTGATGCACTTTACAGAGCGAAAGTGTTCAGCGACACTGACACAAAAATTAAGATCATCAACGGTGATACATTAACAAACGATATCACGAATGCGAGATACCACTATGCTGGCACAGCTATTCCTGACTTCACAGGTGGTGTTACTAACACATTCTCTTACAAAGGGCTGTCCTTATCAGCTTTAGTTACTTACCAGGTAGGTGGCCAGGTTTATGATGGTACTTATGCCAGCTTAATGGGTGCTTATAACGAAGGTGGCGCATGGCACAAGGATATTCAGAACCGCTGGCAGAAACCAGGTGACATCACAGATGTTCCGAGAATTCAGGCAGGTAGCCAGTCTGCAAGCTTAAGCTCTGGTACATCAGACAGATGGTTAACCGATGCTTCATTCATCAACCTGAGATCTGTAACATTAGCTTACAACCTGCCAGAGAGCATTTCATCTAAGGTATATGCCAGAAGAGCAAATGTGTATGTAACAGGAGAGAACCTGACATTAGGTTCAGCAAGAAAAGGTATGAACGTGGGTCAAAGCTTCTCAGGTACAACTTCAAATGTGTACACTCCGGCTAAGATCGTTACATTCGGATTAAACGTTACCCTATAATTAATTAAGTAATGAAAAGAGTTTTATATAGCGCATTTGCAGCGTGCTTACTCCTGCTCTCGTCTTGTGAAAAGGAATATTTAGATACAACCCCTACAGACAGGTTAGCTGAAGGTAGCGTATTTACAACTACCGATAATGGCTGGGCAGCAATCAACGGCATGCACAGATCCATGTTCTTCCAGTACGATGCCCAGGACCAGGCTGGTCAGGGTTCAGTGATGATCAACATGGATATGCTGGGAGAGGATGTTGTAAATACCTCAACTGGTAATGGCTGGTGGATTGCTACACACAGATGGCTGACCCACAGAAATGAGAATGCCGGTACAGTTACTTTCGTTTATAGATTTTACTATAAGCTGATAGCTAACGCTAACATGATTATTGCTAATATTGATAAAGCTACTGGTCCTGAAGCTGACAAGAAAGCAATTAAAGGTCAGGCTTTGGCTTACAGAGCCTGGGCACACCACCAGTTAGTGCAGATCTTTGCTGAGCGTTATAAAGCCGGGCAAACTAACAACCAGTTAGGTGTTCCGGTGATGGTTACAAACACTATCGAAGGACAGCCTCGTGAAACTGTAGAAGATGTTTATGCACAGATAAACAGCGATCTGGATGCTGCTATTGCTTTGCTACCTGCCAGCCGTAACGCTAAGTCTCATATCAATGTTAATGTGGCAAAAGGTATGAAAGCGCGCGTTGCCTTAACTATGGGTAAATGGGCTGATGCAGCCAATTTTGCAAAAGAAGCTAGAGAAGGTTACCCGTTAGAGACTACTGCGCAGATGCTGTCAGGGTTTAACAACGTGGCTACGCCAGGTTGGATATGGGGTAGTGCTCAGATCCAAGATCAGACAACGTACTTCTATTCCTTCTTTGCTTACATGTCTGTAAACTTCAGTTCAACGAACATCAGAAGTAATCCTAAAGCTATAAACTCTAAATTGTATGCCACGATAGCTGATAGCGACGTGCGTAAGCAACTATGGGATACAACACCAACTGCTATTAAAGATGCTGCTGGTAAAACTATAGGATATGATGTCAATGGTGTTCAGATCCTACCTACGTTCACGCCTAAAACGCTTATGAACCGTAAGTTTATATCAGCTGGTGGTTCTGGCAGCAGTATTGGTGATGTGCCTTACATGAGAGCTGCAGAAATGTACCTGATTGAGGCAGAAGCTCTGGCTCGTTTAGGCCAGGATCCTTTGGCAGCAAAAGCACTTTATGATCTGGTTGTTACCCGTAACCCTAATTATGTTATTTCGCTAAACACAGGCCAGGCATTGATCGACGAGATTTTAGTTCAGCGTCGTGTAGAGCTTTGGGGTGAAGGTTTCAGATTCTTGGATCTGAAGCGTACAAACAGCGCTCTGGACAGAGCAGGTGCTAACCATATTGCAACAGTTATTGCTGACCTTTATACTATACCAGCAGGCGATAAGCAGTGGGAATGGCTTTTCCCGAAAAGAGAGCTTGATACAAACCCGGCAGTGGTACAAAACCCGCTATAATTACCGTATGTATTAAAAAAAACAATAGGGCTACCACATTGGTAGCCCTATTGTTTTTTATAGTTGGCTCAGTTCGTAACTATAGTTTAGAAAGTCAGGCTAAGGTTTGCGCCCTGAGCTGCTGCGCCATTAAAGGTTGGTATTACAGTAGGAGCAAGCGATATGCCTGTATTATTTGTCTTTTTATGTAGCTGCGGAATAAGGATACCCGACGCTGCACCGACTGCATACCCTATCAGGTTATCACTCAGGAAGTGTTTACCGGCCTTCAGGCGCAGGTAACCAACTGTAGCAGGTACTGCAGCGGCGGCAGCCCACACATAAGGCCTTGCCCCGGATTCAGGGTTAAAGTCGTGGAATACCTTAGCAGCAAAGAAAGTGGCTGCAGCAGTGGCAGCTGTGTGGCCTGCAAAGAAAGAGTTTTGTGCATTGGCTTCTGTTCTGTCGCTCATGTCTACTTCATCGTTATAAACCATAGGGCGGGCGCGTTCTGTGTTACCATTGGCCAGTGTGAATAATGTACCTGTTACAGCCATCGTTTCAACATAAAGCACAAACACCTGCCCGGCCTTACGGCCTACATTCTTGTTCAGCATCATAGCAAAGGGCATAGCAAAAGAGCCGTAAAACGGAAAATCACTTACCTTTTTGGCATTATCAGAGTGATAACCAGCACTGAACCTGTCAAAAGCATTTACATCATTTTTACTCAACGCATTTACTTCAGCCTCTGTAAAGCCGTCTTTGTCCTGTATCAGCTTTAAACCATAGGCACTAAGACCTATACCAGCTGCAATTGCAGGAGCATCTACTGCAAAACGTGTTCTGTAAGGGGAGTCGTTCTCCTGCGCCATGGCAGGGGAAATAAAGAGTGTGAATATTATTAATAAGGATATTATGGATTTCATAAGTATAATCTTTGTTTTAAATCAGGAATTGATGTTTTTGAAACGGGTGCACATGTAAAAGGTTTTGTACTATAGTTAGATAGGGATATAGATCTATAGTTTGCGAAAATTTTTATAGATGACTATATCTATATACTATAAGTCTTCGTATTCCTCTCTGACCGATTAGCCAACTATAGGCTTGGTAAGGTATACTACCTGTTTTTTTTAAGTGTGCCGGAATTGTTTTAGCTTTGCAGCAAGTGACCTCAGGGCCATAGTTTTCAATCGTACCATAAAATTTAAGCAATGCCATATTTATTCACTTCTGAGTCAGTGTCAGAAGGACACCCTGATAAAGTAGCGGATCAGATATCTGACGCACTTCTTGATGAATTCTTAAAGCAGGATCCACAGTCTAAAGTTGCCTGCGAAACACTGGTTACCACTGGCCTTGTAGTGCTTAGCGGCGAAGTAAAGTCTGAAGCATACGTAGATGTGCAGAAGGTTGCCCGCGATGTGATCAAGCGTATCGGGTATACTAAGTCTGAATACATGTTTGATGCAGATGCCTGCGGGGTTATTTCGGCCATACATGAGCAGTCTGCTGACATTAACCAGGGTGTAGAACGTGCTAACCCGGAAGACCAGGGGGCAGGCGACCAGGGAATGATGTTTGGTTACGCCACAAACGAGACCGACAACTATATGCCATTGGCGCTAAGCATTTCGCACTTGTTACTCGAAGAGCTTGCGGCTATCCGTAAAGAAGGCAAAGAAATGACTTATCTGCGCCCGGATGCAAAGTCTCAGGTTACAATTCGTTACAGTGATAACCACGTGCCGGAGAAGATCGATACGATCGTTATCTCGACTCAGCACGATGAGTTTGTAACTTCTGAAGACAATACACCGGAGGCTAAGGATAAAGCAGAGCAGCAGATGGTAGCTAAGATCAAAGAAGATGTAGATGCTATTCTGATACCTCGTGTATTAAAGTTAATGCCGGAGCGTATCCAGAACCTGTTCAACGACGATATTACGTACCACATTAACCCAACCGGTAAGTTTGTGATCGGTGGACCGCACGGCGATACTGGCCTAACGGGCCGTAAAATTATAGTTGATACCTATGGTGGTAAAGGTGCGCACGGTGGTGGTGCATTCTCTGGCAAGGATTCTTCTAAAGTAGACCGTTCTGCGGCTTATGCTGCACGCCACATTGCCAAAAACCTTGTTGCTGCCGGTGTAGCAGACCAGGCGTTGGTACAGGTTGCGTATGCGATCGGTGTTGCCAAGCCGGTTGGTTTATATGTTACTACCTATGGCTCTACAAAAGTAAAAGATGCTAATGGTAACGTTATGAGTGATGGTGAGATTGCTGACAAAGTAAACAAGCTGTTTGATATGCGTCCTTATGCTATCGTGCAGCGTTTTGGCTTACAGAACCCGATTTTCTCTGAAACTGCTGCTTACGGCCACATGGGCAGAACACCAGGTAAGAAGAAAGTAGAGCTGTCAGTGAACGGCCACAAAGAAGTAAAAGAGTTTGATACCTTTACCTGGGAGAAACTTGATTACGTTGATAAAATCAAACAAGAGTTCGGACTATAGTTTTAAACTATAGTTACTTTAAACAAAAACGCCTGCTATAGTTAGCAGGCGTTTTTATTTATGTATCTGATGAACTGCTTATAGTATCCATCAGTTCATAACCGGAGTTTTTTGCGATCCTTAGTGGGCCATTTGTTTTTCTTTAAACTTTTTAAGCTGGCGGCGCATAGCTTCTACAGCGGCATCAGCGGCAGCTTCAAACGATGGGGCGTTTTCTTCTGAATACAGGGTAGCACCCGGTACAAACAGTTTCAACTCTACAGTTTTTGTATTAACACCGTCGCTGTTGTTATGTTTTATAAACACTTCACCTTCTACTACCCGGTCGTAAAATGTTTCTAACTTGTCTACTTTCTGCTGAATAAAATCGGTTAGCTGAGCGTCAGCTTCGAAGTGGATGGAATGCATCTGTAGCTTCATAGTGGTAAAATTTATTGGTTTAACTTATGCTTTAGGATGAGCTTTCTCGAAGATCGATTTAAGCTTCTCAATAGAGTTATGGGTGTAGACCTGTGTGGCGGCCAGGCTGGCATGGCCCAGCAAGTCTTTTATCGCGTTCAGGTCAGCTCCTTTATTAAGTAGATGTGTAGCAAAGGAGTGCCGCAGCGTATGCGGGCTGTTATGTTCTGAGGTAGTTATCAAGCTAATATACTTCTTTACCACACGGTATATAAATTTGGGATACAAGGGGCGTGCTTTATTTGTAACGAGCAGCTTTTCAGAATTGTTATCGCCAAACTCGCTTATTTTATGTGCTAAATAAGCCTCAATACTTGCCCATAAAGATTCGTTTATCGGGATAATACGCTCTTTATTGCCTTTGCCAAGCACACGCACTGTTTTCTGATATTTGTCAATATCCTGTTCGCTTATGTTGATGAGCTCCGCCAGACGCATACCGGTGCCATACAAAAACTCAAGGATCAACCTGTCGCGCTGCCCTTCAAAATTGTCTTCAAATTCAAAACCATCGAGCAGGTTATTAAAAGATTCTTCCGGAACAAAGCCAGGCAGCTTTTTGGAAACCTTTGGCGCTTTAATGCGCAGCATGGGGTTGGCCTTAATTCTCTCCTGGCCTAATAAGAATTTATAGTAGGAGCGAAGGCAGGCAATTTTACGGTTAATGGACCGTGGCTGAATATTTTGCTGAACCAGTGACAGGATCCAGGAACGGATGATGGTGTGATCGGCTTCGGCCGGATCGGTGATCTCGTAGGTCTGGAGTAAGTAACCAGAAAACTGCCCCAGATCGGTGTGGTAGGAGGTAAGGGTGTGCGGACTATACCGCTTTTCGTACTCTAGGTACTTAAAAAATAATTCCATAACTTAGTATAGCCGCTTGCTTAAGCAACTATACTAAGTTATGGAAAATATATTATTTCGGAAACGAAATTAGTAGTTATCCTTTACGAAAAGCGTTTGCTTATACTTAGCTCTTTCCTTCTGCTTTCTTTTAGAAACAGATGGCTTCTCGAAGAAAGTTCTTGATCTAAGCTCTTTCAACACACCAGTTCTCTCGAACTTCTTCTTAAATCTTTTTAATGCACGGTCTACAGACTCGTTATCTTTTACGTTTACAATAATCATGTCTTTGTTTCGCTTCTCTTGGAATTAGGGTTGCAAATTTAATAAAGCTTACGCTTAAAAATCAACTATTTACCCGATTTTTATCTGCTTATTTATAAAATATTCTAAATCAGTGGGTTTGGGCCACAAAGATAGCACTTTTTAACTACTTATTTAAGTATTGATCTGGAAATTACCAGTTTCTGTATCTCACTTGTGCCTTCGCCTATAGTACAAAGCTTGGCATCGCGGTAAAATTTCTCGGCTGGGTAGTCTTTTGTAAAACCGTAACCTCCAAAAATCTGCACGCCTTCGTTTGCTACTCTCACCGATACTTCAGAAGCATATAGTTTCGCCATCGCCGATTCTTTGTTCACGTTCAGGCCACGGTTCTTCATGTCGGCTGCCTGGTAGGTAAGTAAAGCGGCTGCTTCAATCTCGGTAGCCATATCCGCTAACTTAAATGAAATGCCCTGGAAAGATGAGATAGGCTTGTTGAACTGGCTACGCTCCTGCGAGTACGCTAACGCAGCATCAAATGCGCCCTGTGCAATACCTAACGATAAAGCAGCAATAGAGATACGGCCGCCATCCAACACTTTCATAGCCTGTATAAAGCCTTCGCCTACGTTGCCCAGCATCTGGCTCTTGTGTACGCGGCAATCCTGGAAAATAAGCTCTGTGGTTTCAGAGGCACGCATGCCCAGTTTGTTCTCTTTGCGGCCGGCGCTAAAGCCCGGTGTGCCTTTCTCAATTACAAAAGCAGTCATGCCATGCGAGTCGCCAACCTCACCGGTACGAACTATAACTACTGCTACATTACCAGACTTACCGTGCGTAATAAAGTTTTTAGCTCCGTTTATCACATAGTAGTCGCCATCTTCAACCGCTACAGTGCGCATGTTACCGGCATCAGAACCTGTGTTTGGTTCCGTTAAGCCCCATGCGCCTATCCACTCGGCAGTTGCCAGCTTTGGCAGGTATTTCTGTTTCTGCTCTTCGTTTCCAAACTGCAGAATGTGGCCTGTGCAAAGCGAGTTGTGTGCCGCCATCGAAAGACCAATAGAACCATCAATTCTGGAAAGCTCGGCAATAGCTGTAACATACTCCAGGTAACCGAAACCTGAACCGCCATATTCGGTTGGTACCAGTACACCCATCAGACCCAGTTCGCCCAGTTTCTTAAATACCTCTACCGGAAATTCCTGGCTTTCGTCCCACTCCATCATTTTAGGCTTGATGTGTTTGGCACCGAAGTCACGAACCATGTCGGCAATCATGCGCTGGTTCTCTGTATATTTTAATTCCATTTATAGTTAGATTGTAGGTTTGTGAGTCGCGTTTATAACGGTTTTGAGAACCGTATGTTCACAAAGCTATATATTTAATGGCAAACAGACAATTTGAGCTATTAAAACAGCGTGTATTAAACAGGCAAACTATAGTTGCTGCTGTATAGTACTTATTTTGAAAGCGCGTTTAATTTGCGTTATTTTGAAGGTGCTAAGCGCCTGCGTGTACAATCCATGCGATGGCATGCCGGGGAATTAGCTAAACATCAGTAAATGAAGCAGTTTTTAAAAAACTTATTTGGTTCGGAAACCACAACCCTGGAGTCGTTAGGCGCCATCGGTGTGGATATGCACTCGCATATACTGCCGGGGCTTGATGATGGCGCTGATACACTGGAACGGTCGCTGGAACTGGTGCAGGCCATGCAGCAGTTGGGTTATCGCAAGCTGATCATGACGCCCCACATCATGAGCGACTTTTACCGCAACACACCGGAAGGCATCCGGGAGAAGCTGGCGCTTTTACAAAACGCCATTACCGAAGCCGGTATCGAGATGGAGCTGGGCTGTGCTGCCGAATATTACCTGGATGAAGTTTTCCTGGATAAGCTGGACAATGGCGAAGAGTTGCTGACCTTTGGCGATAAGTACCTGTTATTTGAAACCTCCTTTCTGAACGAGCCTTTAAACCTGCGCGAAGCCATATTTAAAATGCGTTCTAAAGGGTATAAGCCCGTAATGGCACACCCTGAGCGGTATTCTTATTTCTATGGTAAGTTTAACGACCTGGTAGAGTTGCGTGAACAAGGTGTGCTGCTGCAGCCAAACCTAAATTCGTTAACCGGTTATTATTCGCCGGCAGCTAAAACGGTGATAGAGAAGTTGATTGATAATGGGCAGGTAGACCTTGTCGGGTCCGATGTGCATAGTTTAAAACATATCGCGTCGCTGCAGAAAGTGCTTAGCTCCAAATATATAAGCAAGTTGCTGTCGCTGCCATTGCTTAACCCGCAACTATAGTTCCCACCTTCGTAAGCCCGACTTAGATGATATTTGTAACAGGCGGTAGTGGCCTTATAGGTAGTTTCCTGATACCGGAACTGGTAAAGCAGGGGCATCAGGTGCGCGCACTTTACCGTGGGCAGATACCAACTATAGCCGATGCTGATAAAGTAGAATGGCTGGAAGGCGACATACAGGATATTGTGCTTTTGCAGCAGGCGTTACAAGGTGTAAACTATGTTTTCCATAGTGCAGGCCTGGTCTCTTACGACCCGCAGGACAAAGAACTGCTGAAGCAGGTAAATATAGAAGGCACGGCCAATATAGTAGATGCATGCATCGAGGCCGGAGCTATAAAACTTTGCCATGTAAGCTCCATAGCAGCTATTGGCCGTCCGCCAGGTAAAGATTTGTTAACCGAGAACAGTAAGTGGGATGCAGCAGAGTATCATTCGGCGTATGCCAGCTCAAAGCATTTAGGCGAACTGGAAGTATGGCGTGGTATTTCAGAAGGATTGGATGCTGTTATAGTTAACCCATCGGTAGTACTGGGCCCGGCAGACTGGAACCGCAGCAGCACCCGGCTGTTTAAATATGTTTACAACAACAATTCTTTTTATACAGGCGGTAAAGCCAATTTTGTAGATGTCCGGGATGTAGTGGAAGCGATGTTACGGCTCACCTTCTCGGAAATATCCGGCGAAAGATTTATATTGAATTCAGAGCAGCTGGCTTACAAAGACTTTTTTGAACAGGTAGCCGGCTGTATGGGTAAAAAAGCTCCTTCACGCAGGGTAAACCCGTTATTGGCTGAGTTTGTATGGCGTGCCGAACGCCTGAGAAGCTGGCTGACAGGTGCGCGACCGCTTATTACAAAAGATACGGCGCGTGTATCAGCAAAAAGTCATTTCTTCAGCAACGCAAAGGTGCAGAAAGCCATTGGGTTGGAGTTCAGGAAGTTAGACGAAACTATAGCTTGGACCTGTTCTGAATTACTGCAGCAGCAGGCCACAAAGTAACTTTTTGGGATACCAATCAATAAACTATTTGCCGGTATAAAATGTAATGTAACAAAGGCTGCAGTTGGGCAGCCGGTTGGGATTTGAGATGAAAGATAATTTTGAAGATAACAGCGAAGAGCTGGATTTGATACAACGTTTCGAGCAGACACTCGGAAACAATGGCACTGCTTTTTTTGACATCAACGACTTTGAAACAATAATAGACCACTATACTGCTAACTTCGAATACAAGAAAGCACTGGTGGCCTGCGATGCAGCTATCGCGCAATACCCTTTTTCATCAGAATTACAGATAGATAAGGCACAGTTGCTGGCCATGGCCGGCAGTCTGGATGATGCCCTTGCTTTGATAAACGAAGTAGCCGAAGTAGAATCGGGTAACCCGGATATACACCTGACGCGTGGTATCATATATTCGCAGCGTGGCGAGTACCGCGATGCCATCGATTACTTTAAGAAAGCCCTGGCCTTTGCCGAAGATCGCGATGATATTTTCTTTAACATCGGGTTGGCATACCAAAGTTGGGGCAAGTTTGGCTCGGCTATCAAATACTATAAAAAGTGTATTGAGCTGAACGTGGAGAACGAAGCAGCCATGCAGGAGATAGTTTACTGTATGGAAGTGACCGGTAGCCTGCGCGAGCACCTGCCTTTCTTCCAGAAGTTCGTGGACGATGACCCTTACTCGTATGTAGCGTGGTTTAACCTGGGTAATGTGCTCAACAAAATGGGCTCTTACGACAAAGCTATTGCCGCTTACGATTACTCCACCATCATTAAGCCTGATTTTATTACTGCTTATAATAACATGGCCAATGCTTATGTATTTATAGGGGAATATACCAAGGCGATCGAAGCATTCAACGCTATGCTGGAACACGGCGAGCCATCAGCAGAGGTGTTCTGTAATATTGGCGAGTGCTACGAAAAGCTACAACAGTGGGACCTTTCCAGGAGATATTACCAGAAGTCAGTGGACCTGGATCCGGATATGGACGAGGCCTGGTTTGGTATCGGTGTGATACTGGATGCGCAGGGCAAGTGGTACGAGGCTGTTCACTTCTTTAAGAAGGCAGTAGAGCTTTACGATGATAGTGCTGATTACTGGGTGGCACTTGCTGCCGCGGAATATCATGTGGGCCATGTGGTATCGGCGCTGGAAAGTTATGCGCGTGCCGCTGAGATACAGCCGAACGATAAGGATATTTACCTTAACTGGTCTATCATTTTGTACGAACAGGGCAATTATGATGAGGCTACGGATATTATTTTAAATGCCATAGAACTGCAGCCAGACGAAGCAGAACTATATTATAGGGCCTGCGCCTATCTTCTTTCTGCAGGAAAATACCGCGAAGCTTACAATTATCTTGAAAATGCCTTAATTTTGGACTTCGAAAAACATAAGCTGTTATTTGAGTTCTTCCCGGAACTGGAGTCGCAGCGGGCATTAGCCAGATTAATAGATCAGTATCGCAAATAATATCAGATGAACTATACGCTGAATAACCTGCCGGAGCGCGAGCTTAAGCCACGCGAGCGGGGTTTTACCATGGCCATGGACAAAGGGCTGAGTGTGCGGGAAGTGGAAGACTTTCTGGATGTAGCCGGTGAATATGTAGATATCGTAAAGCTGGGGTGGGCCACATCATATGTGGTGCCTAATCTAGACCGAAAGCTGGATGCTTACCGTGCTGCCGGTATACCGGTTTATTTTGGAGGTACCTTGTTTGAGGCTTTTGTAGCCCGTAACCAGTTTGAAGACTACCGCCGCATTCTGGACAAGTACCAGATGACCTTTGCAGAAGTTTCGGATGGCTCGCTGGAGATGAACCACGACGAAAAGCTGCAGTACATTCAGACGCTGGCCGAGCAGGTAACTGTTTTGTCGGAAGTAGGTTCTAAAGATGCTGAAAAGATCATTCCGCCTTATAAATGGATACAGCTAATGCAGACTGAACTGGATGCCGGTGCCTGGAAAGTGATCGGTGAAGCCCGTGAAGGTGGTAACGTTGGTCTGTTCCGTTCTACAGGTGAGGTTCGTAGTGGTCTGGTTGAAGAGATCCTGACGAAGATCCCGTTTGAGAAGATATTGTGGGAAGCACCGCAAAAAGCTCAGCAGGTATGGTTTATTAAATTGCTGGGTGCTAACGTAAACCTTGGTAACATAGCTCCAAGCGAAGTTATTCCGCTGGAAACAATTCGTTTAGGTTTACGTGGTGATACCTTCCATCATTTCCTGAACATGGACGACACTGCCCTGAAAGGTTAACTATAAGAACATAAACTATAAATTGCCCGTCGGTGTACCCGAACGGGCAATTTTGTTAGAGCAAGTTTAAATTTACTCTTAAAAGCTCAGAAACAGATTTATGCAACGCAGATCACTTAAAGAATATCTCCTGCTTTTCTCGAAAGGTGTAGCCATGGGGGCTGCCGATGTGGTGCCGGGCGTATCTGGCGGAACTATAGCTTTTATTACCGGCATTTACGAAGAATTGCTTAACTCTATCCGGTCGGTGAATGGTGAGGCTGTAAAACTACTGCTCCGATTTAACATTGCTGGTTTCTGGAAACACATCAACGGTAACTTCCTGGTGGGGCTGCTATCTGGTATCGGTTTCTCTATTCTGCTGCTTTCGAGGCTGGTGTTGTACCTGCTGGAGTTTTATCCGGAACTGCTGTGGTCCTTCTTTTTTGGTCTGATCGTGGCATCTACGGTAGTGGTAGGCAAAAAGATAACGAAGTGGACACCCATGGTTGTGCTGGCTTTTATAGTTGGAGCAGCCGTTGCTTATTGGGTAACTATAGCTACGCCCACTCAAACCCCGGAATCGTATTGGTTTATTTTCCTGTCTGGGGCTATTGCCATTTGCGCTATGATCTTGCCGGGTATTTCGGGGAGTTTTATTCTGGTGCTGCTGGCCAAGTATGAATTTATTCTGAATGCCGTAAAGGACCTGAAAATAGCAACTATACTTACTTTCGGTTTGGGCTGTGTGGTGGGTATCCTGAGCTTTTCGCATGTGCTTAATTTTATGCTGAAGCGCTATCATAACTTAACAATAGCTCTGCTTACTGGTTTTATGCTGGGTTCGCTGAACAAAGTATGGCCCTGGAAACAAACGCTGGAAACATATACCGATCGTCATGGAGAAATAAAACCTCTGGTACAGGCCAATGTACTGCCAACCGATTACCTGCAACTTACAGGCGAAGAGCCTTATTTGCTGTACGGCACCCTGCTGGCTGTTTTCGGTTTTGCGCTGGTTTACTTCATTGATTATGTTACCGACGACCACACAACCACAGTATAAGGAAAGATGCGACGCTACGGCCTGATCGGTAAAAAGCTGGGACACTCTTTCTCGAAGCGCTACTTTACAGAGAAGTTTGAACGGGAGGGGATAAGCGATGCCGCATATGAACTATACGAACTGCCAACCATAGCCGAACTGCCCCAATTACTGCAACGCCAACCCAACCTGGTTGGCCTGAATGTAACCGTGCCTTACAAACAAACGGTGATTCCTTTCCTGGATGAGCTGGATGATGCCGCCGAACGCATTGGTGCCGTAAATACCATAAAAATAACAGCCGGCCTAACCAAAGGCTATAATACAGATTACATTGGTTTCAGAAATACTTTGGAGCAGTTTTACCCGGCAACGCAAAACAGCAGAGCTTTAGTGTTGGGCAGTGGTGGAGCATCCAAAGCTGTAGCTGCAGCACTCCAGGATCTGAAGATATATTATACAATTTTATCACGGCAGCCAAAACAGGGTCAGCTAACTTACGCCGACCTTACACCTGAACTTCTGCAGCAATATCTACTTATCATCAACACAACACCACTGGGCATGTATCCGGATGCTGAAAATTACCCGGAATTGCCCTACGAAGCCCTTTCTGCCCAGCATTACCTGTACGACCTGGTGTATAACCCGGAGCAGACACAGTTCCTGGAGAAAGGTAAAGCAGCAGGCGCACAAACTATAAATGGTCTCCCGATGCTATTTGGACAGGCTGAAGCCGCCTGGCACATCTGGCAAAACGCCTGAAACGAAATGCAATTTATTTTTCTGGAAAATAGTTGGCAAATGCTGTAACATAAGCTGTGCCGGTTCACGTAAAAGCCTGAAAACGAGAGCCACTTTAACCGCCACCCTTATGACTACGCAGCTAACCACCCTGAAGCAGAAAACAAACGCTTTAAACGCAGAGATCTACGCTTTATACTTATCGTACCGCGATGCGCGTGTGAAGTGGTATGTGCGTTTACTGTTAGCTGTTGCCATTGGCTACGCTATCAGCCCGATAGACCTGGTGCCTGACCTGGTACCTGTGTTTGGTTTCCTGGATGATGTGGTGGCTGTGACGCTTGGTATTGGGTTCTCTTATCATTTACTTACTAAAAGTGTTTTAGACCATGCACGCATAGAGGCTTATGACACCCTGAGCGGTGCAACTGCCGGTGCTACAATAGCTTACCGTATCATTGGGTATGTGTGGATGCTGTTTGCGACTATAGTTGCCGTGCTGGTTTATAAATTGCTTTTTCTTGGAGTTGCCTAACAGTTTTGCTATAGTTATAGATTCAGGAGCGTACCTCAAACGGGGTACGCTCTTTTTTTACACTAAATTCTGAGCACTTTCTACTTCTTTGTATAGCACTACTTTCACTGCAATTTCTTACATTTACCACTTGTAAGTATACTGATAGCTTTATACTTAGGTAAAACCGAATATCCTGTAAGAAATATTTACCCGGCCTTGCAACCATAGCGATACTTTTAGGCTCATGTGAGTGAGGGCCGTAATCAGGTCAGCAGTTGAAACTTTTAAGCAGTAACAAGTCAGAGGAGGAGAAACTCATTGAGGGTTGCATAGCCGGCAAACGGGACATGCAGCGGCTCCTGTACGACCTGTATGCCAAAAAGATGATGATGGTCTGCCTGCGCTACGCTCCCACAACATTTGAGGCTGAAGACATTGTGCAGGAAGGGTTTGTAAAGGTGTTTTCGAATATCCAGAATTTTAAAAGGGATTGCCCGCTGGAATACTGGATCCGGAAGATCATCGTAAATACGGCCCTGAAACATTTGCGGCAAAAATCGCTGCTTACCGTATCGCACGAATCAGAGGAAGTGGAGAACCTAAGCTCCGGCGACTATAACCTAAACGATTATAGTATGGATGAACTACTAAGTATTATCCAGAGCCTGGCGCCAAGGTACCGTATGGTATTCAACCTCTATGCTATAGAGGGGTACAACCACAAAGAGATCGGCGAGATGCTGGATATCTCGGAAGGTACCTCTAAATCTCAGTATTCAAGAGCAAGAGCTATACTGCAAAGTATACTGGCGCAACAGGATAAACCATACAAGGAGCATGTCATCAACAGATAAAAAAGATTACGGGGAACTGGAGCAGAGCATGTGGCAACGCTTCCAGGATGCGGAAGCAACGCCGGGTCCGGAAGTCTGGTCGCGTATAGATCATGCCCTTGCCATGCAGGAGAATGCGAAGTACAAAAAGCGCGTGTTGTTTTACAGACAACTGTCGGCAGCATGCTTTATACTTTTCTTGCTTGCCGGATCTGCGTTGGTGCTGCACTTTAAACAAGATCAGGAGGCTGCATTACTTGCCACTACCACGCAGCAGCAAAACAAAACTATAGCCGAGCCAACAGAAACAGGTAATGCAACTATAGCTGACAACAGCGCTTCATCATCAACATCTCCTAAACCAGGTAACTATAGTTTACTAGAGCCAGCTGCGAACAATAGCTTGCCAGGATATGAAACTCAGGAAACACCAACTATAGCCCAGGCCCAAACTCAGAACTATAGCCGTGATCTCAATGAAACCAACGCAGCTCCGCGGTCTGAAAGATCATATGCCATAGCTCAGAGCAACTATAACGCTGAAAATAACACGTCAGCAACTATAAAAGCCGGAACAACTGAAACTACAGGACTTGTAGCAGCAACTATAGTTAATGAAAATAAAACTGAGACTGAAACGCAGGAAAGAAGTTATATGCCGGCCGGCCAGGCTATTGCCAACGTACCGGCAGACTATACAAGCCCAGCAACTATAAACCCTTTGTTGCGCAGAAATGCCGTGCTCGGAACTACTACTCCGGAAAGCAAATCAGATGACCCGGAAGCCCCGCATACACAAACCGGGCTGGCGCTTGCGCTAAACAAAACAGAGGAGAGCGATAAAAAAGAGGCCGCCGTTACTGCCAGCCGCTGGAATGTAGGAATGGGTTATGGTTCTACTTATTTTACGCAGAACATCAACATTCCGGGCTATACAGTAACCCCCCAGCAGATATTGAAAGTGCCTTCGTTTGGTCCTCCGGAGCCGCCGAAGCCCTCTATGTCTGTGGAGTCGGAAGAGAATATGCGCGATGCACGCATCGAGTTTAAGGAAAATACGCAGGCGGCCATGTCGTTTAACGTGGATGCCAAAGCTGGTTTCAGGATCGGGAAGCGGTTGAAAATGCTGACCGGGCTAGGCTATAGTCAGAATTCCAGCAAAACCAGATCGAGCTATATTGTAGAGCAGTTCCTGTTCAATCCGCGTACAAATGAGCGCTCCAAGCTTAAACCGACCACGGTTTTCCTGCCATCTCTTGATACTTTTACGACCGACTCTGTAAGCGTTGTAAAAACTAAACAGCCATTTGATGTAGACTATAGTTACCAGATGCTTTCTGTGCCATTAGGCATGCAGGTAGAAGGTAATTTAGGCCAGAAATGGTATTGGTACGCAACAGGCAGCATGGCTGTGAATTTCCTGATGCAGACAACTATAAAATCATCTGTCCCTGAAATAGAAAGCGTTACCTACAGTGCCACCGATGATTCTCCTTTCCGTAAGGTTCAGTTTTCGGGCAATTTGGGCATGGGTGTAGGCAAGCGCATCTCTAATGCTGTAACAGTGTCTGTAGGCCCTGAGTATCGCAGCTTCTTTAACTCCATGCTAACCGACGACAAAGCGGTAGCCACCCAGGGCAGGCCCTATACCCTCGGCTTAAATATGGGTGTAAACTATATCCTTGGCCACGACGGCAAATAATTCATGTTTTTTTTAGAAGCGGTGCAACCATCTGCATCTATTCAGAATCATGATAGTGAAAGGAGGCCAGCAGCAACTATAGCCGTCTGTTCTAACCAAACCTATACACTACATAAAACTATGAAGAAAATGCGCCTAACCCCTGCAGTCCTTCAGGATACTGCAGCTATAGTGAAAGCAAATTTATCCGGTTGGTATATACTGTTGGCCCTCCTTCTTTTTTCAATCTTTATGTCGGGCTGCGATAATAAGGAAGAAGAGTTAGAAACTATGGGTGGCTGCTTTCCGGTACAGGACTGTATTTTTGAAGCAACTGCAGTGAAGGTAACATGTGGCTACGGTGCTTTTGAAGATACCTGGCTACAGGTAAACGACACCACTTACATACAGCCATGGGTAAATGCCACTGCGGTACAGCACCTTATGGTAGGCCAGAAATACAGGTTCGGGTATATGGAAGTGCAGAAAGATGGCCGGTACAATGATCTTTACATCTGCCAGGCTGCGCTACCTAAAGCTAAGATCGTAAAGCTTACCTGTCTGCAACAGGTTGTTAACTCTGGTATCTGATATTTGTAGTTGTACCAGGGCTATGAAAATATACAGTTGCGGGGCTGCTTTAGTCCTTCTGCTGGCTGTGCTGAGTGCAAGCTGCCAGACCGACGATGAGTTAATGCTTAACCTTTCAGCAGACCAGACGCGAAATGCTTTGATGGGAAAATGGAAGGTAGAAAAAATAGATTACAGGCTTTGCCGCAACAGTAACTGCAACACAACTTACTATACCGGTAAAGCCAACGATTACTTTGAATTCAGGAGCGACAGCGCTTTTCTGATGCAGGATGCAGCAAGCAGCATCAACAACTATAGTGCTTTTAAAGCTGAATATACATTGCCGGGGGCTTTTATACTTTCCCAGCAATTCTGGTCAGCTAAATATATAGTAAATGAGTGTAAGGCTGATAAGCTGGTATTGATCTGCACCTATACCGGCAACGACCCTTACGCCAGGTTTACCGATACCTATTACCTGTACCGATAAGTAACAATAGACGCAACCCGTTAGTACAACTTAAAACATGAAGAACACATTACGCATTGTTTTCCTTTACCTTTTTTTAGCCACCCTTACTGTAAGTTGCCAGGAAGATGCCCCGGCTCCGGCATGTCTCAAAGTCGAAGTGATCGGGGAGGATTGTGAAACAGGCTGGTATATCCTGAAAATAGAAAGCAGTGAAGAAAGCGGGCAGCGCAACAACTACCTGGGCCAACTGCAGAATGGCTATGTAACTACTGATAACCTGCCGGCAGAATACAAGCAACCAGGGCGCAAAATAAATGCGGCCCTCGAGTTAAACGGGGCATACGGACCAAGATGCGTAGCTATAAACGTTATGTACCCTTCTGTAAAAGTAACCCGCGTATGCCAGACATTCAGCATACAAGACTAAGTATAAACTATACTTAACAAGCAGGTTACATATTGATTTGAATTATTAAAACTGACTGACTTGGAAATGCCTGTTGCTCTGCGGCAGGCTTTTTTTTGTGCTTGTGATTTTATACTTAAACTTACCTGAATATGTTTGCAAAAGCTAAACTTACGTACAGTTTCAGATGTTATACTTTATCGTTAATTTCGTAAAACCGACGAATGGATTTTAAGCTAACATCAGAGTTTCAGCCGACCGGCGACCAGCCCAAGGCCATTGCAAAACTCACAGAAGGAGTAAATAACGGAGAACCTGTACAGGTTTTGCTTGGTGCCACTGGTACCGGTAAAACGTTTACCATGGCTAACGTTATCAAAAATACAGGCAAGCCAACCCTGGTGCTTTGCCACAACAAAACACTGGCCGCCCAGCTATACGGCGAGTTCAAGCAGTTCTTCCCGGATAACGCTGTCGAATATTTTATATCTTACTACGACTACTACCAGCCTGAAGCATACATTGCTTCATCCGATGTGTTTATTGAGAAAGACCTTCAAATAAACGAGGAGATCGAGAAACTACGTTTGCATACAACGTCTGCACTGCTATCTGGTCGTCGGGATGTGATCGTGGTGGCATCTGTGTCGTGTATCTATGGTATTGGTAATCCGGAGGAGTTTGGTAAGAATGTACTGCATTTAGCACCGGGGCAGCGTTACAGCCGGAATAACCTGCTTTATACCTTTGTTCAGATACTTTACAGTCGCACCGAAGCTGAGTTCACACGTGGAACATTCCGTGTAAAAGGCGATACGGTTGATATTTTCCCGGCTTACGCTGACTTTGCTTACCGTTTTTATTTTTTTGGAGATGAGCTGGAGCAGATACACCGCATCGACCCTGCAAGTGGTAAAAAGCTGGCCGACGAAAAAGCCATCACACTTTACCCGGCAAATCTTTTCGTAACTGGTAAAGACACACTACAGCAGGCCATTTCCGAAATCCAGTACGATATGGTAGCGCAGCACGATTATTTCCTTAAAGAAGACCGGCCGGTAGAAGCCAAGCGCATAAAAGAGCGAACCGAATTTGACCTGGAGATGATCCGTGAACTGGGCTACTGTTCCGGAATCGAGAACTATTCCCGCTACTTCGACCGTCGTTCGCCAGGGGCACGCCCGTTCTGTCTGCTGGATTATTTTCCGGATGATTTCCTGATGGTGATAGATGAGAGCCACGTAACTGTGCCACAGGTACGCGCTATGTGGGGTGGTGACCGTTCCCGGAAAGTAGCGCTGGTAGAGTATGGTTTCCGGTTACCGGCTGCCATGGACAACCGCCCGCTTACGTTCAATGAGTTCGAAAGTATGATGAAACAGGTGGTGTTTGTAAGTGCAACGCCCGGCGACTATGAGATCCAGAAATCGGAGGGTGTTATAGTTGAACAGATCATCCGCCCAACCGGCTTGTTGGATCCTGTTATTGAAGTTCGCCCAAGCACTAACCAGGTAGATGATTTGCTGGATGAAATAGATGAGCGTGTAAAAGAAGGAGCCCGCGTACTGGTAACTACGCTTACCAAACGTATGTCGGAAGAGCTGGCCAAGTACCTCGAAAGACTGAACATAAAAGTAAAATACCTGCACTCCGAAGTAAAAACCCTGGACCGTGTGGAGATCTTACGTGAGTTGCGCTTAGGAATAATTGATGTACTGATCGGGGTAAACC
>NZ_JBEOKT010000025.1:0-53061 GCF_040278685.1 Pontibacter populi | reverse complement strand
GGGGTAAGGCTGCCAGCAACTGTTCCGCTATTTTCAACAGATCATCATCTACAGCCCCAAACAACTGCATACTGCTGTACATAAAGTCAGGGGTGTTGCGGTCAGCGAGCATGGTCAGCATTTTATCCAGTTCGTGGCGCTTGTCCCGGAACAGGTAAGCCAGGGTAGGGTCGTCTACTTTTTCAATCGGGATGTTGTATAGTTTACGTTTCAGCTGGTCGGCATCCACGGGCATCAGGCGGTAAAAGAAAGTAGGTGTCTGGCTATAGTTCGTTCTCTTGAATTCGGCCCAGGCTTCGTTGTTGTTAACAGGCGTTACCAGTAACAGGAACCGGAACTGATCGCTGATGCTGGTAAGTTGTTTATCTATTTTCCAAACAGCCCTGTTAACTGCCTGCCTGCCCAGTGCCTGGAAATGTAATGGTTTGTGAGATGTCTGTACGGATAAAAAATCGAAGACTGTTTTCTTGATCGCGTTAGCTATTTTCTCGCGCAGGGTACGCAGTAACAGCGGGTAAACCTTTCCGGTTTCCTGGTTTACATAGATGGGTTTGAGTTCCAGACCCAGCATCAGGTAACTATGTTTTTTTAATTCCTCTTCCGGGAACAACCGTAGCGGGCCTTGCAGTAACTCCCGGTTCGATGACGTTTTTACAGAACTATGGAAACCACTTATCTTTATCTGTTCCAGTTCCTTTTGCAGTGTAGCTATAGTTGTTGGCAGCTGCTCTTTCGGGCCGAGTATTCTGAAAAGGGGTGTTTCTGGTTCAGTATCTGCTGCCGCTTTTATTTCCAGTATCAGAAAGGCATCAAACTTCTGCGCCATTTCTTCCGCTATGCTGCCGATTAATTTTGTGAGTTCAGGTGTCTGTTCAGCCTGCGATATAATGTAAGAAGCAGACGATTTTACAAAGTCGGCTGTGGCATGGTCGGGCTTGCCGGCAGGGTGGCGAAACAACAGTAAAAACGGGAGAGGCCTGTCGATGTATACCAAACCGCCACCGGGCAGGCGACGGTGCACCTGTTTACCACGGCGCAGGCTTTTGGTAATTTTCTGTATAAACTGTTCGGTAATGCTATCGATCATGCGATTGGTTAAACCTTGGCTATAGTATCCGGCAAACTTCGTGCATAGCGGTCAGAACGGGTTTTATAGTCTGCTGCAGTGCTTTTTTAATTTCCTCTACCTGCACGTAATCTGGTTTGCCTGTCCATTCATCCATAAAGAACTTTTTAAACTCGATGCTCAAAACGCAGGCATTATCACCGAAGTTATCGTGTATCCAGCGCATAAAGTGGCCACCTTCAAATTTTACATTCTCGCGTACATCCAGTTGCCGGCCATGGTAATTGTAGCTCTGCAGGGAATTAGTAAAAGCATCTACTACAGGTGCCCATTTCTGGCGGTTCATGTTGCCGGTACCAATATTCACTTCCGGGTTTTGTTGCGGATCAGCTTCGGGGCTTTCGGCTCCGTCGCGTTTGTGGTTGTAGCTGTGCAGGTCGTAAACTATAAAACAGCCGTGCTTTTTCTGTATCTCAGTCAGTAACTGCTTTACATCGGCATAAAACCTGTCGTAGTGGGCCAGCGATTCTTCAGCAAACTCCTTCGATAGTTCTTCTTTCCAGACGTTCAGGCCCCAGGCATCTTCGGGTTTCAAGTAAATGGCCTTGTCGCGGGAGCGGTTCAGGTCCAGCTCAAAGCGGGAGTTATGCCCTATGATCCGGTTATCGGTAATCTCAACCCAATGGTCTGTAAAAGGGTCCTCTTCGCGCAGACGCTCTTCTGCTGCCAGGGCAAACAGGTTGCTTATGTTATGGCGAACCTCGTGTCCGCTATGGATGGCAGTAGCTACAAGTGGGCTATCGCCACGGGTTATCGTATAGTAAGTGCTGTCAATTTTAGTGTGTTCCATAGTTTTAATGCTGTACAAGGTTTTACCCGCAATAGCTTTGCAAGGTTATATCTTAGCTTTACAAGCATTAAATAAACGTTATTGTAAAACTTTTATACTAATGCACAGTTTAAGATGCAGCAGCACACTTACTTATTGGGGCCACTGGCTATATCAAAAAAAAATCAGCGATAGCATAGCTGGCTCTTACACAGAAAAGTAGATTTATCAAACTATATTCTCAGCCTGACATGTTAGACCTGAATGAGCATTCACTATAGTTGTGATTACCTTACGAATTTTCTGATTTTATTTTTAGGTTTGCCTTAGAAGTATAACCATTGGCAAAGCTTGTTTAAGTTGGCAGCCCAATGCTATAGTTCCTTTAATGATCGATCAATATTTTAGCTTGCTTTATAAATGACTGATAACCCGGTTTCTACAGTACAGGAAAAATATAAGAGCCAGTATTTACTTTTCCAGAAGGTTTTTGAAAGTCAGTCAGGGCTGAGCCTATTGCTTACTCCTCAGTTTATAATACTGAGCGCCACAGATGCTTTCCTGAAAGAGTCTTATTACTCATTAGAAGATATAGAAGGGAAATACTTATTTGATGTTTTTCCGGATAATCCTTCTACCCCGGAAGTTAATTCTTCCTCTAATCTGAGAGCATCTTTAGAGCAGGTACTTACAACCGGCAAAGCTCATAAGATGGATATTCTGCGATATGATATCCCGGACCCGTCAAATCCAGGTAATTTTATAGAGCGATACTGGAATACTATAAATAAACCAATCTGCAACGAACTGGGTGAAATCATTTGTATTCTGCATGAGACGACAAATGCTACGGAGGAAGTGTTGGCAACGCAACAGCTGGAGAAGAGCCGCGAACGTGAGCAGTCTGCACTTGCACAAGCCCAACATAGCCGGCTGCGCCTCGAACGCTTATTTGAACAGGCTCCTGCCGCATTGGCTATTTTAGAAGGCCCGGACCTGGTGTATAAAGTACTGAATGAGGGATACAGGAAATTATTTCCGGGTCGTGAGTTGCTTGGTTTACCTTTGTTTGAGGCCCTGCCTGAATTAAAAAATCAGCCTATAGACGACATAATTACAAAAGTTTATAACACAGGAGAGACTTTTGAAGGCCGCGAACTACTGGTGCCGGTGGCCCGCTACGAAGACCAGCCTGCAGAAGATATTTACTGGAATTTTATTTACCAGACGCTATTCGATACAAAGGGTAAGATTAATGGCGTGCTGATATTTGCACTGGATGTTACAGAATCTGTGGTAGCAAGGCAGAAACTGGAGAAAAACACAGAAGAGCTGCGCGCCCTTAACCAGGAACTGGAAGCTAGGGTAAAAAGAAGAACAGAAAAGCTGCAGGCCGCCGAATCTGAAGCAGACAGGCAAAGCAAACGCTTAAAAGACCTGTTTATGCAGGCCCCGAGCGCTATCTGTATACTTGACGGGCCCGATCTGGTGTATGAACTGGTAAACCCGGTCTACCAGCAACTCTTCCCGGACAGAGTACTTTTAGGCAAGCCTATTTTAGAAGCGTTGCCCGAGATAAAAGACAACCAGGTGTACAAAACTTTCCGGGAGGTTTACGAGACCGGCGAAACTCACGAAGAGGCAGAAATGCTGATACCGTTTGCGCGGCCTGATGGCGTACTTGAAGACCGATACTTTAAATACCTACAGCAGGCACGTTATAACGAGCAGGGGCAGGTAGATGGTGTGGTGGTGTTTGCACTGGAAGTAACCCTGCAGGTTGCAGCCCGAAAAGCTGCCGAAGCCAGCGAACAACAGTTAAAACTGGTAACAGATTCGTTGCCGGTACTTATCGGTTACCTGGATAAAGATGTGATCTACCGTTTCACAAATAAAGCTTACGAAACGTGGTTCCCTTATAAGGCACAGGAGCTTATTGGCCGTAAGGTAAGAGACGTTGTTGGCGAAAAAGCCTATGCAAACGCTGAAAAATATATAGAGCAGGCGCTGGCAGGTAATCTTGTTCAGTTTGAGGCGAAAATGCCCTATCGGGAAGATTTTACAAAGTATATCCACACCAGTTACGTGCCTGATATAAGAGATGGTGAAGTGAAAGGCTTTTATACTCTGGTTACGGATATAAGTGAGCAGGTAACAGCGCGTAAAGCATTGGAAGAAAGCGAGCAGAAAGCCAAAGCAATAGCCGACGAACTGGCTATCGCGAACCAGGAACTAAAGGCTGCAAACCTTGAGCTCGGCAATGCCAACAAACAGCTTGTATACACCAACAAAGACCTTGATAATTTTATCTATACGGCATCGCATGACCTGCGCGCACCTATTTCCAATATCGAGCGGTTATTGATAAAGCTACTCCTGGTACTGCCCGAGCAAAGCAGGGAAGAAGGGGAGGCAAAGCAGATCATCAGTATGATGCAAAAGGCCGTTGAAAGGTTTAAGAAAACCATCTCCAATCTTACGGAGATTTCGAAACTGCAAAAAAGCGAAAACCTGGAATCAGAAGTTATAGATCTGCCGGAACTGATCGAAGAAGTAAAATCGGATCTGGGTTACCTGGTTTCCGAATCGAAGGCTGAAGTTATAGTTGACCTTAATCTGTGCAAATCGGTCTCGTTTTCAGAGAAGAACCTGCGCAGTATCATTTATAACCTCCTGTCTAATGCTCTGAAATATCGTCATCCCGACCGTGTTCCGCTTATCCGGATAAAATGCGACCAGGATGAAGATCAGTTTTTGCTAACTATTAAGGATAACGGACTTGGCCTGAGCCAGCAAAGCAAAGGCAAACTCTTTACCATGTTCCGGCGCTTCCACGATCACGTGGAAGGCTCCGGCGTTGGGTTGTACATGGTGAAGCGTATAGTTGATAATGCCGGTGGTAAAATTGATGTTGAAACCGAAGAAGGAACCGGGACGACCTTTAAAGTTAACCTGCCACTATTACATACCAAAAACAGGGTGTAGCTCCTTAACTATAGTTTAACTCAGGGCTGTAGTTGGTGCTACATCCGGGCCGGTTTTTGTACGTGCACTCAGGTATAAACGATAAGCCAGCAGCAAAGCTTCCACACCAACTATAGGCGCAACAGCCTGTATCATTAGTGGGGATAGATCGGCAAAGGTCATGATGAGCATTGCTACAAAAGGTAGAAGTATCAGCACCAGATCCAGTTTGGTAAGCAGCCCGGACCGAACTATAGTTACAGCAAAACTCGCAAAAGCCAGCAAAGCCGCCAGGTTAGTAAGCGTATAGTCTACAAAGGTCATCAGTAAGGTAAGTACACAAAACCCTATCCCCAGCCAACTATAGTTATTTTGCCCGATGGTATCTGTTTGTACAGGCACTGTTTTATGGGCTTTATTGGGCTGTACCAGGAATAGGAATTTACGATACTCCAGGCCAAGCAACACAAAGTTAAGTAACAGGAAAACCGTATTTACATAAGGCGTGCCCGTCCAGTTCATGGATGTGGTTACGGCCAGGATGGCGACATTCATAGGTACAAGCATGACGGCACCCAGCAAACTATAGCGCTGCGACAAAAGTAGTGTGCCGATAACGACCTGGCTAACAGCAACCACCTGGGCAAACAAACCTAACCCATATTTTGCAAGAGCTTCTTCCAGCCAGGGTGGCCCTATCAGTTGGCCGAAATTGCCATGTGTTAGTTTACAAATGCCCGCCGAGAAAAAGATATAACCCAGGAACAGGCGGATAAGCAGTACGAGCAGGTATTGGTTTTTCAGCATAGTTTTATTTTGTAGAGTAGGTGGCACATGTCTATATATACCATGAAGTAAAAAACATCGGCTAAATTTTAAAAATGAATTATACTAACAGGTTGGTTTTCACTACAAAACGCCTTATTTTGAGGCTGTAATATTTAGTGTTTACCGGATTTTGATATGCTGTATTGTTGTCGTTACTTAAACTGTTTTATTAGGAAATAGCTACGCTACAGTCTGGTGTTAAGCAAAAAAAACGCGACCCTCAGATCGCGTTTCTTATTAAGTTTGCCGGTAGGTTTGTTAGCTATAGTTTCTTAAAGACTTCCCTTGTTAGAACCACTTTGTAGTTCGCGTTCATAATAAACAAGGTCTTTGTCCAGCGGGTGTTTCGGGTCTGTGCAATAGTATATTCGTTTGGCATAACGCCTTACCACTAAGTCACGATCTGGAGCTGCAATAGCAACTACTCTGGAGCCTTCTGTATATTTGTTTTCCATTGGAATGTAGGTAAAGGTTAGCTTAGTTATTGTCCGACTTCTCAATCGCCTTCGCAGATTTTATAGCTTGCTTGTCTGCATCGGCACGATTGCGCTGGGCCTTTGCTTCCATTCTGGCCGCACGTTTTGCCTGCTTTGCTGCATAAGTTGCTTCCTCGTCTATACGTTTCGCTTCCTTAGCGTTCGCTTCCGTAATTCTGGCAGTGGCTTTTGTTTCCGCCTTTAATTTTTTAGCGTCAGTTAAGCGTATTTCGTCTCTTATTTCTTTTTCTTTATTTGTTTCATAAGATGCTCCTTTTTCTTCTTTTGTAGGGGAGTTCTGGGCAAAAATTGGAGTGGCTGCTAACAGTAATAATCCGGTTATCAGCGAAAATAATGTGGTCTTGTGAGTCATAATTTCAGGAAAAGGTATATTCTATTATCCTACTTATAGTATACGTGTTTGCTAATATTTTAAATGGAATTGGTTGATTAATAAGTAACTATATTTTAAATAGCGCCTTTGAGTTAAGCAAATGGCTTTTAATTGCAGGCTAATAAAGTACATTTTTAGATTAAGCACATTCCCGCTTCTTCTACTAAAATATTTCTGACTATAGTTTTCAGAAGAATGTCAATTTCGAAGTCTAAAAAACGGAAGTCTGATCGCATCATTACCGATGTAAAAAACATGGAAGCATTAAATTAGCTTCTACAAAAACGATGGTAATATCGCGCTGTGGAGGTTATTTTTCCAGTTTAATATGGAAGGCAGGTACATGTGAAGTGTGCGCTTATAGTTTGCTACGAGTTATAGTTAAACTACAGCATTTGTATCTGGTAAGAAGGGGCTGGTTTTTAGAGAACCAAAAAAGCGTAAACTATAGTTTACGCCATCAGGTAGCTTAGTATTGGAGCAGGTTAGTATTGGAAGAGTACGTTTGTTCCGTTACGTATCCATTTTTCGAAAAAGACATTGTCGTTAAACTCGCCGGAGATCAGTACAGAGTCTAATTCAGTTTCGGGGGTGCGGGTGCTCATAAAACTTAAAAGTGAAGTCTGGTTATTAGGTATCCAGTCCAGCCCTTTTTTAAGAGCAACGCAGATGTATTCGTGTGTTTCGGTATCAACTAAGTATTTTCTGTTCATTTTGTATGGTTTTGATTTACAATTAATTAAATGCTGTGCTATAATGGCGGTAGCCATAAAAAAAGCCTTACGGTTAGTAAGGCTTTTTCCAGTGACTTATAATGTAAACTAAGCGCGTTTTACATTAACTGCATTTAGTCCTTTACGTCCTTCTTGCAGTTCGAAAACCACTTCGTCGTTTTCTCTGATCTCATCTACAAGGCCTGAGGCATGTACAAAATACTCCTGATCTGAATTTGTTTCTTTAATGAAACCGAACCCTTTCAGGTCATTGTAGAATTTTACTGTTCCGTTATTCATATTGTGATTTGTTATTATATACCTACTACATATTAAGCGGTATATTCGTTCATTATTATTTACAATATACAATAAAAAAGTTACAATAGTTGTCTGATATAATTTAAAATGGGATTATATTATTCAATCAGTTGACTGTCAGGTGCTATAGTTAACAATATAAATATTGGGCAGGCAGGTAGAGAACCGGAATGTGTATAAATAAAACTAATGTGTTTAGCTTTACTTAAAAAAGTACTAAGTAATTTAGTGTTTTGGTTGTGCCGTTTATCAGTAAAAACTATTGTTAATCTATAGTTGCAAGCGTAACCAGCCTTTGAATATTAAATTGAAAATCTTACCGGTGGTCTTATGATTTGCCACGTAGTAGTACCTTATGCCTGCATCAAAACCCAACGATTTTTTTAAGGAGAAACGCAGTTTTACGGAAATAAAACAGGAGCTTTTCGGTAAGTACTTCGAAAGCTGGTGTGCCGGTTGTGCAGGTAAGTTGAAAGATAATTCGATCAGTTCGGTGCTGATGCTGGATCTGCATGCAGGGGAGGACCAAGCTGAAGTGCTACTTCCGGAAAATAACAATACGTTCTACCTAAAAAGCATCATTAAAAGGCCGGCCCTGAATGAAAGGCTGCAGGTCTGCATGTATGATAAAAGCAGGTCTGCACTGGAACAAGCGATAGAAACTCTGGCAGCACATCACAACTATAACGAACTTGCTAATCCGCCTGTAATACCTACAGATGCGGAAAGTAAGACACAACTGGCAGAGCAATTAAACAACGGAACCACTTCTCTTATCTTTTTCGATCCTTTTGAGAGTGTATATGCTTCACAGGTTTTACTGCAGGCGGTTACAACTGGTCGCTCAGATCTGTTCATGTTACTGCGCCCTGAAAAAATTACCAAAGCTGTTGCCAGCAAAAAAGTAAGCCAGGTCATTGGAGAACTTTTTACAGATCAATTACCCGACATCAGCTACTATTGCCGTAAAGAGAAAAGCAAAGAAAAGCGGCAGAAGTATATCCTGGACCAATTTATAGGCTTATTAAAAACAAAAGGATTAGTAACACAGCTGTTTAAGATCAACCTGCCGGATGTGGAGCAACCTGATCATTATTTACTTTTTGCGTCTCAGGATGGTGGTACTTACCGCAACTTTAAAGAAACAATACTGCCTTATAGTACTTACCGGCAGGATGGTGTGCCTCTGTTTATTGCAAACGAGTTTCCGCAACCGCAACTAACCCTGTTCGAGCAAAAACCGGACTATAGTTTACCCGATTTGATAGAACGATTGACAAGCAGGGCAGGCAACTATAAATTTAAGTCGGTGGATGCGATCTACGAAATGGATGGTTTGGGCACCAACTACACCCGGGACAACTATGTGGCTGCATTCGAGCAGTTGCGCAAAGCAGGTAAAATAGAATTGCTTAACTCTAAAACCATGCAGACCATCAGGGTGGTTACGCCAGCATCTATTGTAAAGTACAGGCTATAGTTTTATAGTTAAACAACTACTATAAATTTACCCAACTCACACTGTTAAAGTAGTTTCATTCCCCATTTAGGCTGTAACAATTATCCTGCTTTGGCTGCAGCTTTCTTAAAATCATCCCCAATAAATTCGTGTTAAATAATGGCTGAATTACAAGTTTAAAGATGATTTTAATCATTCCTGAAAGTGATTTCTATCTCTGTAAATTCATGGTCCCGGGTATAGTTCGCTTCGTAAAGTAATAGTGTTAAATACTGAAAAATTTGAACTATAGTTTTACAAGGCTAATCTCATAAGAAATGAAAAATGTAAAGAGACCATTGTTAATGAATGCTTTATTACTTGTATCAAGTTTTTACTTGCTATCCTGTGAAAAGGAGATACAGGAGCCGTTGATATCAGACATAAATGAAGCCAGGGGAGGTGGTAGTGCTATCACCCGGAACGAGCTTCGGATACCAGGAACTGTGACGCCGTTTGGTTTGCAAATTACTGCAGCCCCTTATTCATATGTGGGAGGGGGAACTAGCACAAGAAGTTTGGGCTTATAACGAAAGTTTCCCGGGGCCAATGATAAGGGCAAACCGAGGCGAAACTGCTAAAATTACTTTTAAGAATAATTTGCCGGCTCATAGTATCATTCACTGGCATGGGTTAGTAGTAGGTACCGAAAACGATGGCCAACCTCAACATGCCGTGCATACCGGTGGCACCTATAATTATGATTTTGAAATAAATCAACGGGCAGCATTTAACTGGTACCATCCCCATCCGCACATGATGACTGGTGAGCAGGTTTATAATGGGCTGGCTGGTGGATTTATAGTGAACGATAGTGAAGAAGCTTCAAAAAATCTTCCAGCAGGTAAATACGAAGTTCCGCTTGTTATCCGCGATGCATCGTTTAGCAAAAGTGGCGCCTTACTATACAAGCCTACATCTGGTGGCTTTTTGGGTCAGGTAGCGTTGGTTAACGGTACCAAAGATCCTTACCTGGATGTAGACAAAGCTGTATACCGGTTCAGGGTGCTGAACGGAGCAAACTCACGGGTATTTGGGTTGGAGCTTTCTAACGGGGCTCCGATGCACCTGATCGGTAATGATGGCGGACTGCTTCCTGCATCTACTGATATGGCACGCATTGATATGGGAAATGGAGAAAGAACAGATATATTGGTCGATTTTCGCAACTATAAACCAGGCACTAAAATAATGCTGCGCGATGCCAGGTCAGGGTGGGATATATTGGAGTTCAGAGTAGGCAATACACAGGAAATACCTTTTTATGCCAGCTTACCCATCTCATCCGATATTGAAAAACTGAACAGCCCGGTCGTTACCAGAACCTTCAGCTTTGATGGCATGACCAAGATCAATGGTAAAGTATACGAGATGGATCGCATCGACTGGACTGTGAAAAGAGGGCAGGTGGAGCGTTGGGTATTCAAGACAAATGGTAATGCACCACACCCTGTACACATACATGGCGCGTCATTTCAGATACAGTCCCGATCAGGTGGCAGAAACAGGGTATTTGCCTGGGAAGCTGGTTGGAAAGATACTGTTCTGCTCGAGGACAGAGAGACTGTAACAGTGCTCATCCGTTTCGATAACTTTGTTGGTAGGTATGTGATGCACTGCCACAAACTGGAACATGAAGACATGGGGATGATGGCCAATTTTGAGGTGGTAGACCAATAAATTATTCCGAGTCTATAGTTTCTGAAGTAGATAACGGGTTATTTCGGTGTTATCACCAACATTACAGGGTCGTAGCTATACTTACTTTTCTTGCTAAACCTAACAGTATAGTTGAGAAACCAGAGGCCGCTCCATTTCAGGTAGAGTTGCCTTTTGGTTACTTATAATAATAAGAACATCAAATCTTATTACCTCCATCAAACTATACCGCACCTAGGTTTTAAAGACTTAGGCATTCTATAGTTTAAATTCGAACTTCATTCAAGGTTAGTTGATTCACAACTATGGCACAAACGCTTTATTTATGTTAACTTCACATAAGACTTCACTTAAATAAGTCTCGTTTAAGATGTATCACAAATATTGCCGTTGAGACTAATCAAAGTTACTTCCTGAACAAATAAGGTTAACTCCTGACTAATGAAAAATATGATCACCCGGATTTCTATAGTTTGCCTGATTTTGCTTTGCAGCTTCAACGTTTTGGCGCAAAAAACAACCTTTACCCGACAAGATACCCTGCGTGGGTCTGTTACACCGGAGCGTGCCTGGTGGGACCTGACCTACTATCATCTGAGCGTACAGGTAGATCCGGCAGATAGTACCATTAAAGGCAGTAACACGATACACTATAAAGTGTTGAAGCCAGAACAGGTAATGCAGATAGATATGCAGAAGCCAATGGCCATCGAGAAAATAACCCAGGATGGAAAGCAGCTTACTTTTAAAAGGGATGGTAATGCCTACTTTGTATCGCTTCCCTCAAAACAGCAGCCAGGCACAGTAAACATGCTGGATGTTTATTTTGGAGGCAAGCCTACCGTTAGTACCAACCCACCCTGGACAGGCGGCATTACGTGGAAGAAAGATAAGAATGGGAATCCGTTTGTAGCTAACTCTAACCAGGGCGACGGTGCCAGCATGTGGTGGCCCTGCAAAGACCACATGTACGACGAACCCGACAGTATGCTCATCAGCGTTCGTGTACCAGATCATCTGATGGATGTATCGAATGGCAGGCTTAGAAATGTAGAGCAGCACAACGACAAAACCAAAACCTTCCATTGGTTCGTGTCTAACCCCATCAACAACTATGGCGTGAATATCAGCATTGCAGACTATGCCCACTTTTCTGAAAAGTACCAGGGTGAGAAGGGCCAGCTTGATTGCAACTACTATGTATTGAAAGAGAACCTGGAAAAGGCAAAAGAGCAGTTTAAAGATGTGCCCCGTATGCTGCAGGCATTAGAGCATTGGTTTGGACCGTACCCTTTTTATGAAGATGGATACAAACTGGTAGAAGTGCCTTACCTGGGCATGGAGCACCAGAGCGCTGTGACTTATGGCAACGGGTACCAGAATGGCTACCGTGGCCGCGACCTGAGTGGTTCTGGCTGGGGGTTAAAGTTTGACTTTATTATTATCCATGAGTCCGGGCACGAGTGGTTTGCCAACAACATCACGAACAAGGATGCCGCAGACATGTGGATACACGAGAGCTTTACCAACTACTCCGAAAACCTGTTTCTGGATTACCTTTATGGCAAGGAAGCCAGCAGCGCCTACGTGATCGGAACCCGTGCCAATATCAAAAACGACCGCCCGATCATCGGTGTGTATGGCGTAAACAGAAGCGGGTCTGGTGACATGTACTATAAAGGAGGAAACATGCTCCACACGCTGCGCCAGATCGTGAACAACGACGAAAAGTGGCGTGGCATATTGCGCGGTTTAAACAAAGAATTCTATCATCAGACAGTTACAACAAAACAGATAGAAGATTACCTGAGCAAACACGCAGGCCGTGAGCTGAAGCCTGTGTTTGACCAGTATTTACGTGATGTGCGCATTCCAAAATTAGAGTATCAGATAAAAGGCAATAAGCTGAACTACAGGTGGATCAATGTAGTGCCTGCGTTCAATATGCCTGTTAAGGTGTTTGTAAATGGAAGAGAAAAGTGGCTGGAACCGACGAGTAACTGGAAAGTAGTAAACGGATTACAAAAGAATGCAACGGTTATTGTGGATCCCAATTTTTATATAGAAGCCAGTGCGCTTTAATGAGGCCCTTTTGAGGTTTTACTTTATAGTTTCCATTCAATAAGGGAATGATATTCAGACTCATTTAAGGTTAGAGAAAAACATAGCATATTTTTCCGGTGCATTCCATTTATTATAGTAGCTCTTTAGTTGTTGATAGCTATTCATCAGCCTGGTTCATGCTATAGTTTAATATAGCTCTTCAAGTCAACTCCATCCAATTATAACCTTCCTGATCAGGTGTTTTGCATCCTTTGTTGGCAGCCCATATTCTTATTGGAGTATTCTTTAGGTGCAGATGTATCTTATAACACTTATACATCGTTACAAGCCTATACTTGGTAACTGTCCGCTTAGCTGAAAAATGAGCCAGGCGAATCAGCCTATAGTTTACAAAAACCTTATTCCTGATTTCTCAGTAACTGCGAAACAGCTAAAATCAAAAATGCATGCCTATAACAAAGTCCGTAAGTAGCTTACAAATATTGCTGCTTTGCCTGGCGCTGATTTTTTCGGGGTGCTACAAAAAACAAAGCACCGGCGAAGAGACCGACCCTGTTGCTACTGCGCCAGCTAAAAACGATAAACCTGTAGTTAAAGCCCCGGCAAATTCAGAAACACCCGCAACACCTGAAAAGGCGAACGTGAATGTGTACCTGGAAATATCCAACGGCATGAAAGGCTTTATACCAACACCAGCCGCCGGAAAAGAAGCAACCACGTTCCAGAACAACCTGCTCAAGCTGATATCGGAAGTGCAGGACGGGCGTTACGTGGCTGAAAAAGGTTTTTACCTGGCGAAGGAAGATGCTCAAAGCCGCCCGGTACTCGACAGCGTATCATACAATACCATGAAAAGCTACATCGTTAGTGGTATTAAGGATGATGTTCGCGGAACCCCACTTCCGGCTATGCTAAAAGCAGCTTTGCAGAAGTCTATAGATCAGGGGGCAGTAAGTGTTATAGTTTCAGATTTTATACACGGCCCGGACCCGCGCGACCAGGGACAATTCATATCGCTTGATGCAGACATCAGGAGCAGCCTGCGCGAAGCCGAGCACCAGGGCCTGGCCATTGCCATACTTGGCAACACATCACCGTTCTATGGTACTTACCACCCGGCCGTGAAGAAACCTGAACTGAGAAGAACGCTGAACGGGGAGGAGATACCCTACTATATCTGGGTGATCGGGCCACAGCAGGAAGTGCAGGTGGTAACAAACAGGGTACTACGCAATCTTCCGGCACAACAGGCATACTTTGGTTTTGAGTATGAAACTATACCGTATTCTGCACTGCTCAAAGAGAAGCAATTCAGGCCAACTGGCGTAGTATACTGCAGCAGCCGCAATGCTGACCCGTGTACATCAGTAAATATGCAACCTGCTAAAAACGAACCTGTGGAGTTTACGATTGGCCTGGATCTGAGCAGTCTTCCAATGTTGATGCAAAGGATTGATTACCTGAAAAAGAACCTGAAAGTAACCAGCACCGGCAGCAGGCCAACTATAGTTTCGGTTACGGCAGCCGATGAAACTATAAAAGCCACACCGGACCTGGCAAAGTTCAGCCATTTTGTGCGGGTACGGGTACCGGAATTAACTGCCAGTTCCGGCTCTGTTACGGTGCAATTGCCGCAGGTAACACCAACCTGGATCACGGCATGGTCTACTGACAACGACAACAACCCGGCTTCAGCGCAGAAAAAGACGTACCAGCTTACCAAAATAATCGACGGCGTTCAGGCGCTTTACCGCGACCAGAGCGACAACGTTTTCAGTGCAACTATACAATTTAAAAAAGCAGACTAACCTATATGATCCAAAAGTTTTTCTGGGGGCTCTATGAAATGTTTCTGGGCCGCCCTATCCCTGCCAACTTCACCAACGATTACCGCGAGGTCGTTTTCCCGAACACCGGATTACTGCTGGTAATAATCACGCTGGCGATCGTTATACTTTATTATTATGTGCTGAACCGCGTGATGAGTACCGGCCTTTATAAAACACAGCACTGGGTAATGTTCCTGGTTCTGAACGCCATTATCGCCTTCATCATCCCGATAACGCAGGTTACCGGCAACGAAATTGAGACGCACTCTTACACGTATATGTTCGCTTTCCTGAACGTGATATACAGTATCATACTTTTCTTCGTTTTCTCTATAGTACTTAAAAGGGGCTCCGTGCAGGCATGGACAACTCCTATGAAATGGCCTAACAAAAAATAACTATGGCAAAGCTTTTTGTATTCGGAATTGGTGGCACCGGCTCCCGCGTGATCCGTTCGCTGGTCATGCTGATGGCGGCAGGTGTCAAGATTCAGAACTGTGATAAAATAGTACCGATCATTATCGACCCCGACACCCAGAACGGCGACATGAACCGCACCGTGGAGCTGCTTAAAACATACAAGCATATTCACGATGCCCTTGGCCGCCGCGACGAAGGTTTCTTCCATACCGATATCAGCACGCTATCGAGCATAGCCGGCGATGGCACTGCCAAAATACGCGACAGTTTTGTGTATGATTTCGGCGGGATCAACAAACCGTTTAAAGACCATGTGGGCTATAACCAGCTTGATGTAGAAAGCCAGGCGCTGATAGACCTGCTGTTTACGCCTGAGAACCTGAACAACAGTTTAGACGTGGGTTTCCGTGGTAGCCCGAACGTGGGTAGTGTGGTGCTGAACGAGATCATCGATTCGCCTGAAATGCGCTTCTTTGCGTCCAACTTCCAACCCGGCGACCGTATCTTCTTTGTGAGTTCAATCTTCGGTGGAACAGGCGCTGCAGGCTTCCCGCTGCTGCTCAAAAACTTTAAAGATAGCCGAACTAGCCTTCCAAATGCTGCAAGTTTAAATACTGCTTTAACAGGTGCTATGGTCGTGTTACCATACTTCTCTTTAGAGCAACCTGCCGCAGGCGTAGAAGCTGACTTTATCGACTCCAACACCTTTACCACAAAGGCGAAAGATGCGTTGTCTTATTACCAAAATCACCTGAATGGCGTGAATGCGGTGTACTACATGGGCGACACGCCGGACAAGCCGATGGAGAACAACCCGGGACGTGCCAGCCAGAAAAACGACGCGCATTTAGTTGAGTTGTTAAGCGCTTTGGCTATAGTTGACTTTATGGATTACTCCGATGATGAGCTTTCCGGGAATGAGACTTTCCATGAGTATGGTTTGCGCGAAGATGTGAGTAACGTGCAGTTTTCGCACCTGGATAGTGAGACAAGAGACAGAATTGCCAGTCAGCTGATCCGTTTCCATTATTTCGAGCGCTACTATACAACGCACATGCCAGGCGATGCACAAGCTGCTTATTCCAAAGGCGTGGACCTGCAGGGTGCGCTACGCAACGAGCCGGTTTTCAAGGAATTGAACAAATTCCTGACAAACCCTGAGTTCGGATATCAGGCATGGTTACGGGAGTTGAGCCGCAAAGAAAGAACCTTCGCAGCCCTTGATCTGAATGAGACAGATTTCAACCGCATGGTGTCGGACAAGCACATCGAGACAGGCTTCCTAAACAAGGGTATTAGCCAGGGCTCATTTGTAAAAGAACTCAACCGCGCTGCCGAATCCGTATCTGACCGTAACGCCTTTAAAGCAACTATAAAAGCTTTTGAAACCGCTACGGAGAGATTGGTAGAGGAGAAGCTGAAGTATAGTTAAGAGTACTTATTGCGCGAGCCGCATGGCTCGTGTTTAGTATAGTGTGGCCTCTGGCCACTGTACACTATAATTAATGCTCTTCCGGATTTGCAATCCGGAAGCAACTAATATCAGGATTTGTAATCCGACTTTAGCCAATAGAAACAGAGAGAAAGCGGATTAAAAATCCTTGCATAACTATACTTTCGGATTTCAAATCCGAAAGAGCAAAGTGCAAATTCTTTGAAAAGGGGCCAGAGGCCCAACTATAGTTAGTCACGAGCGAGGACGCTCGCGCCATACAACTTAAAATAAAAAACAAACATGCCGAAAGTACTTCGTCTACATAAAACCGGATCAAACGTGGAGGGTTGGGCCAAGACCAGCCAGATCACAAGCACCGAGATAAAAGATATAACCGATGGCGCTGGTGGCAGAGCCCTGAAGATCAATGCTTCGATACCTACGCCTTTCGCGCGCATGCACCTGTTCGAGACCGCTTTTGATTTTGTGAAGCACGGTGTGGCAGGCAACAACACCAACACCATTTACCACAAGTTCGTCACGCATTTCTGGGACCTTTGGGAGCTGCTCTACAACCACCAGAGCTACGCGCAGGCCGGCAACAAGATCATCATTCGCCGCTGGAACAAGCACCAGCAACTGGGCGCCATGCAGGCTAACCCGAACACAAGTTTGCTGGGCCGTACGCTGGAACTGTTCATGAACGACAGCCGCTTCCAGGGCATCGAGGATATTTTCCTGATCTTCTTCGAATCTACAAACAGCCGTGGCGACAGGCAAATGCAACTGATTGGCGGTACTTCACCGCTGACCTTCCTGTTTGTAGCGCCTAATGTGCAGCCGCTAGCTATAAACCGAGCCCAGAACATCGGTACCTACTTCGACCATAACTATGTAGCGCTGGAGCACCGTGAGGCAGATTTCAGGGAGTATGTGCACAAGCTGTTCGTTTCGAACCCGGCCATGATTCAAGCCTTTCCGGCGGTGTATAATGCACTGGACGAGAACCAGCTGCGAAGTATAAATATGGCAGGAGCCGTGGGGCAGGGAGCAATCGCTTCGCAGTACCTGCAGCTTGTGGATTTCCAGCAGAACCCGGTGCATGTGGGCAACATCAACTTTTTAGTTAAGAAAGACCAGACTGCCGTTACCAGCAGCGACCTGTTTATCCGTCCGACGCATACTGGTTTTGCAGGCGAGCGCCCGATCGTTTTAAAGCCTGAACTGCGCCTGGCACCTGATGTAAAGTATGTAAATAACCTGGCCTGGCCGGTAAATACTATAGTTGGATACGCTGACGAAAAGCCGCTTGAAAACCGTTCGTTGCCGGGTGTTGGGTTCAACTATCCATACTTAACTATAAACGACCTGCTGCAGGAAACGCTGGTTCAGGTGCCGTACGAGGTGAACACCGATCGTTTTTATAGCGGAACGGTAGTGTATCAGCCGGGCGTAACCGAGAAATCCTTTAACTACCTGCTTCCGATCACGAGCTTATACTTTGATTTCTTCTCACCGGAAGATCTTGCCAATCACCTGACCTTCCATATCGATGTGAACCATGTGCGGGTAACGCTGCGTGTGCCAACCGAGAAAGGAAGTGTAGTGTACGAGCGCAGCTATTACGACAACCCGCTTAACTCTAAAGACGCAAACGGTAACGTGATTCCGGAGAAAGGGCACATCCTGAAATCGAGGATCGGTTTGGGTGTGTTCCCGTTCTATAAGTTTACAGATGCTGCGCAGTATAACGACTTCTATAAGGTAATGCTGGTAGATGAGGACATCGATCCGTTGCTGGTGAACAAGAGCCATTCGCTCAACTTCTTTGCGGGTGGTAAATTACTGGAAGCAGGCGGAGGTATTATCTCGGCTATAGCACATAAACGTACCAAAAAGAGCAACAGCAGCGCTGGTAGTACTTACTACGAGATCCGGGGCACACACTTCGATTTTGCGGAGTTCACGCATGCCGGGGTAGATTTTACAGGCAAGGCGCTGATCGTACCTAAGTTTGAAGAAAAGCAGCAGGGTATACACAACTTTACTTTTGCTGTCGATTTCGGAACTTCGAACACGCACATTGCTTATACATCGGGCTCTAACCAGCCGCCACGCGAATTCTCCATCACAGCCAACGACCAGCAACTGGTGATGCTTAACAAGCCTTCCGAAGATCCGGCTTTGACTGATTACCAACGTTTCCATAAGCGAGGCTTTGGTAGATTGTTTGCCGTGGAGACCTTGCTGAAGCGTGAGTTTATACCATTGATCATCGGCTCCGGTGGTTCGCTGTATAACTTCCCGACCAGAACAGCTACCTGCGAGTCCATTGATTTTGAGAACCAGATCACGAACCTGTTTGGCAACATCAACATCGGCTTCTCTATCAACACCGAAGGCACGCACCAGGACCAGTACAAGCAAACCTACCACACCGACCTGAAGTGGAGCGAGACGCTGACCAACGCAGGAAAGCGCCGCATCGAAGCCTTTTTCACCGAGATCATGCTGCTTATCAAGAACAAAGTAGTACTGAACAACGGAAATGTGGCAAGTACCAAAATAGTATGGTTCGCGCCGCTGAGCTTTGATGAGTACTCGCGTAACATGTTCCAGAATGTGTGGGATACCGTGTACAACAATGTGTTCAAGAATGGCAGAAATACGGTTTGCATTACTGAATCGGTAGCGCCGTTTTACTTCCTGTCCAGGACCGGGGCTGTGGTGCCGAGCCAGGACGAGAACCTGATAAACGTGGATATTGGCGGCGGTACAACCGACGTGTTGCTATTCACCAACCGCAGACCTTCGCATAGCTCCTCGTTCCGTTTTGCCGGGAACGACCTGTGGGGCGATGGATTTGCTACGGTTAAGACCCGCAAAGACAATGGCCTGTTGCAGTATGGCGTAGACCACGTGTTGCGCATACCGTTAACCGAAGAAGGACGCGAATACCGCAAGTTCCTGGAAACCGCCCTGGATAACCCGGACTTTAACTCAGCCGACATCAGCTCGCTGTTGTTCAGCTATGATAAAGAACTAAACTATAGTTCGCAGCTATTGCAGGCACGCCAGTTACGACTGATGTTCTATATACACTTTGGTTCGCTGATGTACCACCTGGCACAGTTGGTGCAGCAACTGGATGTGAAAGTACCACGCTACATTTCGTTCAGTGGTCGCGGTAGTTTGTACATTAAGCTTCTGAGTGCTGGCAATAACCTCTCGAATGTGGAGCGTTATGCCAAGGCCATTTTCCAGAAGGTAACGGGGCAGGAGCCACCGGCTAACTTTAAGCTGGTGCTGGTTGATAATCCGAAGCAGGTAACAGCCAATGGTGGTGCTATGGCGCTGGAAGGTACCGATCTTGCAGACCTGACTAACATCCCGATCATGAAGCCGACCGGATCAGCTAACCCGTCCGATGCCCTGACGCCTGTAACCAAAAACCAGGTAACCGGTGAATTGCGCCAGGAAGTGATGGATAACGTAATGGCTTGCTTAACGATGCTGCTGGATGACCCGGACATTTCGCCGCTGATGCGCTCTATGGGCGTGGAAGTAGACCCGATGCGTGCGCTGGAGTTTATGCGGATGAACCTGCAGGACAGCTACACCATGATACTGGAAGATACCGTTCGCGGCCTGACAGACCGGGAACCGTTGCACGAGACCATGTTCTTCATGCCGCTGAAGCAGTCGCTTTACCTGTTGTCGAAGGAACTGTATAAGCAGCAGTCGCAGGTAAGCGCTATTTCGTAAATTACATCAAACTATAACTATAAAATTCAACCACAAACTATAGCAGTGCGTGGTTGAATTTTGTAGTTTACACTTCATAAGTATACATCAGGATAAATAACATTGATAAATGGATATAGTAGCAATCATCATTAGTATAGTAGCGCTGGTAGGAGCAGGTTTTGCTTTTATCAGGGCCAGCAGCTCGCACCATATTTTAGGCAAACGCATCGAGGACCTGAAAGAACGTGTAAAGTACCTGGAAGCAAGCCTAAACAGGGTGCAAAGTGCTTCTGGTAAAGGAAACAGACCAACTATAGAACAGAGCGAAACCGGCAGAAGAAACCAGCCTAGACAGGAGCAGCAGGAAGCGCGTCAGAGCCAGCCAAGAGAAGAAAGGCAGGAAGCACGCCAGAACCAGCCACGCGAAGAAAGGGAGCCCCGACAGAAGCAGCGCCAGAAACAAAGAGAAAGGCAGCAGCCAGCATCAGAAGAACTGCAAGGTACGGAAGAAATACAGCCACAGCCTCAGCAGCCACGCCGCAAAAAGGAGAACCGCAGACGCAACGAACCGGTAGAAAGAAACACGGAAGAAACCGGCAGAGAACAGCAAATGGCTTCTCCTAAAGATGTAAAACTGGAATTCTCTGATAGTGATCTTTTAGCAGAACTGGAGCAGGAAGCCGGATTTACGCAGGCTGCAACTATACCGGAACCTACGCCCGAAGTGATAGCTGATTCAGGCATCAGGTTTGCCATTATACCGGAAGATGGTGTGATACGCCAGCACCAGTTACAGCAGCGTCCCGATTCGGATAGTTATATTGAGATAGATGTGCCCGCAGAAGGCAGCAGCCAGACCCGCTACCGTTTTAACCTGGGTGGCAACCATGCCTTTGTCATTTCACAGGGCATCGACCGCCTGGAAAATGCTTTTGATTTTGAAAAGCCATCGAACCGCATGGTAACAAAAGTGGTGCAGCAGCAGGATGGTGTTCTTGCCAAAGTAAACAACGGCTGGAGAATACAGGAAAAGGCCAGGATCGATTTCAGATAACCCGCATACATGGAAGGTATTTTTATTTTTGAAGCGCTTTTAATACTGCTGATACTGGGCTACCAGCTTTATGTGTATCGCCAGAATAAAGTTAAAATTGCGCATATCAAAACCCTTTTTCCTTCCGAAGAGCAGTTGTCGGTTACGGAGTTGTTGCTGGACGACAGGCCTGCGCAAACTATAGCACTGCAATCGCCGGAGCAACTATGGCAGGCGCTTGCAGCCGGTAAACCTTTCCGGGAATACATGGCCTCGAACCCCGTTGTAAAGCGCATCACAACTATAGATGACAACGATGTACTGCACATTGAAGTAACAGGCGGAGCGGTACCATCTTATACTATAGCCAAGGATAAGTTTGAGCGGCTGATCGAGAGTAACAATATTTTCCTGGTGCAGGGTGATCCCAATGCCCTGATAAGCACAGCGGCAGGTGGCGGAAAAGGCACCGCAACTATAGACCTGATCGAAGTTAAGAATCCGTCAAGTACGTTCAGTAAGATCATCAAAAGCACCAACGAGTACCTGAAACGTAACAAGGGTGCCGCAGCTGATTTTGATATCCTGAAAGATGTATCGGAGCGCCATTCCGATGCCCTGGATACGGAAGTGCAGTCTACTATTGCCACGCCGCTTTATGTGGGTTTGCTGGGTACTTTTTCGGGGGTGATCATTGGCCTGTCGAGTTTGATATGGTCCGGTTTCAGTGCCGATGAAGCGGTTGGCTCTTTTATCACCGATCAGAATATCCCGTCGTTTTTGTTTGGCGTGCTGATAGCCATGACGGGTAGCTTTTTTGGCTTACTGCTAACGCTGATGGGCAACCACGAATTAAAGAATGCCCGTAGCACCCGCGACCGCTTACAGAACGAATATTACACTTTTCTGCAGACGCGCCTGCTGCCCAAACTGAACTCCGATATGGCGGCCAGTCTGAGCAATCTGAAATCGGTGCTGGATACGTTCAACAAAGATTTCCTGGATAAAATATTGGGCTTCCGGCCTATAGTTGACACGCTTACCGAGAACATCAGCACCCAGAAAGAGTTTATCGAGAAGCTGGATAAGATCGGTTTTACTCAGATGGCCAACGCCAATTTGCAGGTGTTTGATAAGATGAAGGAAAGCGAACAGCTGTTCCAGAATTTTATGAACTACCAGGTGGCGCTGAACGAATCGGTGCGGAAAGGAGCGGAGCTGACGCATACGATAAGCGATGTACTTGGCCGCCTGAACAGCCTGCAGGAAGGCTTTGACAAGGTGCCGGGCTACTTGCAGAAACATGACGAATCGATACAGCGACAGGTTAATTTTTTCGGGCAGCACGAGCGTGAATTACAGGACATTGGCTCGCGCATAGAGCAGTATTTTGATAAAGCTGCCCTACGCTTAACCGACCTGATGGAAGCCCGCCTGCAGCACCAGGAACGCGACGCGCAACACGCCTACGAAAAATGGCAGGAGCACTTCAGAAGAATAAACGAAGATAACATATACCAGCGCATACTGGATTATATGCAGCCCTTCGAAAACCTGAACCGGCAACAGGACGATCTGAACAGAACGCAACAGCAACTATCCGGAGAGATACGCCAGACCAACGGGCAACTTCTTCAGAAAATAGAAAACGACACGGCTATTCAGCAGCAATTACTGCAGCAACTACAGGTTCTGAACATGCACATGGCCCGTAGCCTGGAGCCGGGACCTATTAAAGCTGCCTTCGATAAGTTGTTTGGCGGCGGAAACAGGAGGTAAGCATGAGCAAGGAAAGCAGAGACTTTTTCTGGCCCAGTTACGTCGATCTGATGACCGTGCTTTTCCTTGTGATGCTGGTGCTGTTTGTTCTGAGCTTTAAGATGTTCCAGGGCAAAGACAGTGAAAACCGCGAGAACATAGCCAAGTTGCAGGTAGAGGTGCAGGAAAAACGGAAATTAGACGAGATCAAAGCCGCCCTCTCGCGGCTGGACGATAAGTACTTCCAGTACAACGACACCTATAAACGCCACGAGTTACTGGTGGATGTTTTGTTTGAGCAGAGCAGCGCCGTTATCCCGGACAGGTCGCGGGTGCCGCTTCGCAGAGCCGGTCAGAACCTGAGCCAGGTCATCAACTCTATCGACGAAAAAGATGTGAAGTACCTTATCGTTATAGACGGGCGTGCAGCCAGTTTCCCGAAAGGCGACTCGCGTAATATAACCCAGCGCGAATATGCCTTGCAGCTCAGTTACCAGCGGGCACTGGCCTTGCTGGAGTTCTGGCGCAAAGAAGGCATCAAATTCCCGAAAGACAGGATTGAGCTGATAGCAGCCGGAAGCGGCTTTGAAGGCGCAGGCCGCACCGGCGACATTCGCGACCGCCGTTTTGTGATACAGATATTGCCGAAGGTGGGCACGCTGGACAAAAGCAGGTAAGCTTTTTAAAGTGTGAACTGAGTTGTCTTAGGGTTTAGTATAGGAAGTAAACTAAACGACTTGAACGATCAGTTTCACACTGACTTGCCCAAAAAAGTGATTTATCAGTTCTGTTTTCTGGCAGTTAGTTCACTTGATACAGTATATGCTGGCTAGCAATATTACACGATCCATTCATTTGACTGTATAAACTTACCAATACCCACTACATATCCAGCCAGTCCTTAAAGTCTGAAGCTTTGCTGCTGCTAATGATAATATCATGCTCTGTGTGAGGCTGTAACAGGAGTGAGAGTCTGCCTTTGAAGTAGGGGCGAACCTCCTGCACGGCATCGATGTGCACTATAAGTTGCCTGTTTGCCCTGAAAAAGACAGCGCTGTCAAGCTGCACTTCCAACTGGTCCAACGTATAGTTGATGATAAAGCGTTTGCCTTGCTTTGTTACAAGAAATACGACGCCATCTTCAGCCCAGAAGTAAGCCACTTCTTCCACGGGAATTGCCTTAATCCCCTGGCCCTGCTTCACCAAAAACCTGGATTTTATTTGCTGCTGTAGCTGTTGTGCCTGAAGTAATTGATGCAGGTTGTTTATATCCAGCGGCAATGGATGTTGCTGGCTTTCATACTTCTTTATAGCAAGTGCTACATCTTCCGTCTTGATCGGTTTTAGCAGATAATCTATGCTGTTTACTTTAAATGCTTCTATGGCATATTGGTTATAGGCAGTCGTGAAGATGACCGGGCAGTTAACCGTAATCTGCCTGAAAATCTCAAAACTGTTGCCATCTGAAAGGTGTATGTCGCAGAAGATCAGGTCCGGGGCCTGGTGCAGGGTAAACCATTGGACGGCTTCTTCCACGGACCCTAACTTAGATAGAATCACAGTCTGGGACCGTAACTTTTTTACAATAGCGGAAAGCGCATCGGCTGCCAGTTGCTCGTCCTCAACTATAACTACTTTCATAGGGGGCTACATCAAGTAAAGGTAATGCTACTATAAAAAATCCTTCGGTTTGGGCGATTTCTACTTTTTCATCAGTAAAATATTCGTACCTGCTGCTGATGTTCTGCAAACCAACCTTCGTGGATGTTACTTCATCAAGGCGGGGCTGAAGATTGTTTTCAACTATAAGCTTACCATCAGAAACATAGACGGAGATGTGCAGCGGTTTAGTTGAAGTAGAACCGTTGTGTTTTATTGCGTTCTCCAACAGCATCTGCAGTGAAGTAGGGGGTAGTTGCAAATGTAAATACGCAGAAGGCACATCGACTTTAAACTGTACATTGTCGCCGAAGCGGGTTTGCATCAGGTAAATGTAGGAATTAGCCAGATCCAGTTCTTTTGCAAGCGGAACCAGTGCCTTGTCACCACTATCCAGCAGCGCACGGTATACTTCTGAAAGTTGATTTAGAAATGTTGCTGCTTTGTACGGATCAATATGAATAAGTGAGTTGAGTGCGTTAAGGCTGTTAAATAGAAAGTGAGGATTTACCTGGTTCTTCAACGCTTCTAACTGTGCCCTGAAGTTTTCTTTCTGCAACTGCTCAGCGCGAAAATGCTCAGCCTGCAGCTCCTTCATGTTACGCTCACGCTCAACAAAGTAATAGAAGAACAATGCAGCAACGCTACTGATAACATAGGCCAGGCGTACCCGTTCGGGCAACAGGTTTACTTCTGCGTCTGCTACGTAATAGACTAGCCTGTAAGGAACATAGTAAAGTAGGAAGCAGAGTGTAACGCTGCTGATTACTACTGTAGTGCCTTCTAAAACGGCTTTCCAGCCACCTGAAATGCGACTAAGAGGGCCTGATGTAAAAGCTTTGGAAATAAAACTGTTAGCAACAAAGATGGCCAGCAGAAAGAAGAAAGCAACTACCAGCTCTACTAAAATACCTCTGTTAAAAAATAAGATGGTGCCCTGGTGCACAAACACCAACGCGTAGTATAAAAGCACTGTCGTCAGGGCGGCGAGAGCAAGCTGTCTCAGAAATGGTTTATACTTGGCGCGCATCTTACTTAAGATAGAACTAAAAATTAGCTGAAGAGTAGGGTTAGGTTAATAGATATTTCCTGACCGAAGTAACTCTTTTTGCAACTCAAAAACAAGTATAGGGATTGGCCATAACAGTATGGGTTGCTCATTTCTGATTCCATTTCATTACCTGATAAGCCAACTTCAACTATAGGGCTTCCCATTTCAACTATCCCATATCCCATTTCATTCGGTTAATGTCCCGCTCCATCAGAATCAGGTTTCTACCCTGTATTTGATGTCACATCTTTGGATCAATTAATTGATTTCAGGACAAATAAAACTTAATGAAAATGAAAAATTTATCACACATCATCATCCTGCTGCTGATAGCAGTTTTACCGCAGGCAGGCTTTAGCCAGGTAAATGGTTTTTTAACAGGCGTTGTAAAAGATGAGCAGGGGCAGCCAGTGGGCTTTGCCAATGTAGCCCTTTTAAGAGCTGCTGACTCCACAGTAGTAAACGGCACTACCGCAGATTTAGAAGGTAAATATCAGATTATATCACCCGTAAAAGGAACATACTTTCTGCGCTTTAATTTCCTGGGGTATGTGCAGGTTAACGCTGCCCCTTTTGAGGTTACCGGCGAAGAGTTTACCAAAGACTTCGGAAGCACTATTTTAAAAGAAAACACGCAGGTACTACAGGAAGTTGTGGTGCAAGGCATGCGCCCAACAGTAGTTGCGTACGCTGACAAATTGGTAGTGAACGTGGAAGGCACAGCCATGGCAGGCGGCAGTACAGCTTATGAAGTATTAGCTAAATCACCGGGTGTATGGATAGATCAGAACGGGGACCTTAAGCTGAATGGCAAAGCGGGTGTGAAAGTGATGATCAATAACAAACTTGTATATCTTAGCGGGAAGGAGCTGCAAAACCTGCTTCAAAATGTATCTGGCGAAAACATCAAAGATCTGGAGATTGTCACGAATCCATCTGCCAAGTACGATGCGGAAGGTGCGTCAGGTATCATCAATATTAACCTGAAGAAGAACAAAGAGACAGGCTTAAACGGCAGCCTGCATTCCAGTTACCAGTACAACGAACTGAACAGCTATACAGCCGGTGCTGATATAAATTATAAAAAAGGAGCATGGAATTCGTTTGCTAGTTTTGATTTTGCCGAGCGCACCAACCTTAGAACTAACAAAATGAAGCGCACCTTCCGGAACCATCAGGACAGTAGCCTTGACCAGAACCTGAGAGAAGAAGGAACAAGAACAGTACCCACATTTAGACTTGGTTCTGATGTTGACCTAAACCAGCGACACAGCCTTGGTTTTATGGCTGATGTATCCGTTTACAAAACAGAAAACAGTATCAGAACGCTGGCTAAAATGGTAGATGGCACCCCTGAAAACGACGTTCTGATTGATGCGCTGAACAATGGAAAGGGGCAAAAGCAGAACAGTACCGTTAACCTGCACTACCTTGGCAAACTGGATACACTAGGCACTACACTCTCTGCAGATCTCGATTATGTGCGACTCTATAGCCAGGACGATGCATCTTTTGAGAATCGTTTAGATAGCCTTGGTATACCTGCCGGTTTTTCCATTAGCAGGCTGATGTATGACAACCCTAACAACTATGACATCTATGCTGCAAAAGCAGATTTAACAAAAGCCATAGGCAAAGCAGGCAAACTGGAGTTAGGTGCGAAAGCAAGTCGCGTGATCTCTGACAATGAACTGAAGTTTTACGAAGAGATGGATGGAAGAATGCTACCAGATGCCAAACGCAGCAACCATTTTATCTATAAAGAGAACATTCTTGCAGCCTACGCTTCTTTCTCCACAGCCATCAGTAAAAAAGTAAGTATACAGGCGGGTCTCCGTGCCGAGCAGACGTTTGCAGAGGGTAACTCTGTTACTATGAGCCAAACAACAAACAGAGAGTATTTTAACCTGTTTCCAACATTGTTTGTGCAGCATTCGGTAAATGATAAGTACCAGGTGAGCTATTCCTACAGCCGCCGGGTTAACAGGCCACAGTACAGCGCACTGAACCCTTTCATATTTTACATTGACCCTTATTCTTGGGTGGTGGGAAATCCATACTTAAAGCCGCAGTACACAAATGCTTTCAACATTACGCAAACTATAAATCAGCGCTACAATGTGGTAGTAGGCTATGCGGTGACGAAAGACTTTATAGCAGAAATGCCGGTGCAGAATGCCACTGATAAAACCACCTATTTTCAGCAGCAGAACCTGGAAAGTATGAGAAGTCTTAACGCAACGCTGGTAGCACCGATTCAGGTGTTGCCTGTATGGCAGATCAACAACACAGCCACAGTGCTATATCAGAAGTTCACGAAAGAGCTTGACTTACAAAAATTGGCAAACGAGCAGGTATCATTTATGCTCCAGTCAAACCATACATTGCAATTGCCAAAGAACCTACGTCTTGAAATAAACGGTGTCTATCAGGGGCCGGTAGCCTATGGTTTATATCATGTGAACGCCAACTGGGGAGTAGATGCAGGCCTGAAGCGTTCTTTTATGAACGACAAGCTGGACGTTAGCATGAGCTTTACCGACATTTTCAAGACCAAAAGAATGGCAGGAACTATAAACATGGACGGCAACACAATTACAGCTGATCAATACAGAGGAACACAAAGTTTTAAGATCAGTCTTCGTTACCGTTTCAGCAAGGGCAGTGAGTTTAAGTCAGGTAAGAAAAGTATAAACCTGGACGAGGTGAACAGAGCGGGCGGTAAATAAGTCTAACTATAGAGGGCATTCACCAAATTTGTAGCATGCAATAGCATTAAGTTCTGATTCTGTCCTGGATCAGAAGAGGCGCTTGTCCTGGTGGCAGGCGCCTTATTTTTTTGCTATAGTTTGCTGAAGATTAATGAGCCAGTTGAAACCTGGATCAATTGAAAACTACTTTTAATATGAAGTATGATTTAGTGCTAGAAGCACAACAGCTAAACTCTGCAAGATCGCTTTCTTCCGGATATTAGGGCAGAGAACATGTAACTATTAATAGCTTAGTTGTTTATTGGCAAAATTACATCAATTCAAAATATCCCGTAAGTGCAACCAATAACTATAGCTCAACTCTGAAAAAACGAATTGTTCACTGAAACCAGGATTGTCAATACTATACCAGATGAAGGGACATTGCCTGGTAAGCAGAGATTGGGTGAGTTTGACTGAAATGCTGTATTACAGGTATCTGTAGTAAATTTTTTATGAGTCGACAGTACCCATTACGGTTAGTTGCTCAAGCGTTGGTGTTTTGCTACCGCCAATTGGTTCAAGGGTAACAGCGAAAGCCTGTGCAGCGTCAATGTTTTTCATTTGTTGCAGGCTGTCACCTTTTCCCAACATTTCAATCATACCTGCATCTATAGGCTGACCATCTTTCAGAGCCCATAACTGGTATTGTTTACCGGCTGGTGGGGCAGGCAAGGCAATCGCATCCACATATACCTGCTGCTGTTGCGGGTTCCAGTATACACGCAGGCTTGCATCAGGGTGGGCCTCTACACCTTTAAGATTAACGTGTTTAAAACCAGGGTCCTGAACTATAGCCAACTTCTTTTCCTGTTGCTGTAGTTGCAAAGAGGTAGTTTTAAAATTTTGTGCCAGTAATTGCTCAGAGGCAGTTACACTTGCTAGTTTTTCTTCTGCCTGCTGCCACTTACTATAGAAATGGAAACTTAACCAACCTGATAATAAGAACAATGCGATACTTGCCGCAAACATCCATTTGTAAGGAGAAGCTGCCTTATCTTCTTCATAAAGAAGCTGCTTCACATTATCATTTTCTATAGTTGGCGCGCTGCTTTGGGCTGGTTGTGAGGCACCGATCTGATCCAGTATTCTGTTTTTTAATTCAGGTCTTGGATTTACAGCATGTAGGGATGCATATTCTTCCATTACCATGCAGGCTTCGTTAAGTGCCATACGTATTTCAGGGGAAGCTGCTGCTCTGCGCTCCACCTCTTCACGTTCTGCCAACGATAAACCACCGGCAGCATATACTTCCAGAATTCCGGATGCTATGTAATCTTCGTTATGCACGGCCTTTGAAAAATCTAGCTAATACTTTAACTGCGCTACGCGCCCTGGTTTTTACAGTACCCAGGGGTATGTCGTAAGCCTCTGCAATCTCGCTTTGGCTCAGCCCTTCAAAATACATCAGGTCAATGACCTGTTTCTGCTCCGGGTTCAGGTTATCCACCATATCCCGTACGCCAATATGTTCGGGTTTAAATTCGGTAGCCGAATAACCGGACACTACAGGGCCTTCAATATCTTCTGTCTTTGTATTTACGCGGTGCTGCCTCGAGCGGATTGCATCAATTGCCTGGTTCCTGCAAATATTTAACATCCAGGTAAACAGCCTCCCTTTTGATGCATTATAGCTATCAAATGAGTTCCAGATCTTTACAAATGCTTCTTGCAGCACATCTTCCGCGGTCTCTTCAATCTTCACAATCTGCAAAACAACACCATAAAGCGCCGGACTGTACATATCATACAGCACAGACACAACAGAGGCATCACGGGACCGCAGGCGCTCCACTAATTCCTCTTCGCTTAGCTTAAGTATAGGTTGTTGTTGGTTCGTCAATTATATAACCTTTATAACTATAAAACTTACAAAGGCTTACCAAAGATAGTAAATATTTAATACATATTCAGTAAAGCCCTTCAAGGAAACAGAATACAAACCAGCGCTATAGCAAAAAGTTTAGGAACTAATAAGAAGACAGGATTAGTCAGATGTAATATTGCCCGGGATAAAAGAAAAGAGCTACCAAAGGCAGCTCTTTTAAAAAATGGGGTTTATGTATAATAAGTGGATAGCAGTAAGTGCCTTTTTAAGTTATTCGAACAGGGAAACAATTGCTGCGACCTGTTCTTTAGTAAGTGGTTCATCAAAAGCACCGGAAGCAATTTCTGCTGAGTAGCCGCTTCCAAGTGACGTAATATCGTTGATGCCGCCTTGCGATAAATTGTCTTCGCCAGCATAAACAGGTTGTGCTCCGGCAGGAACATTACTGTTTTCGCCAGCCCCAATTATCCAGCCTTCGTTGTCGCGCATGCGTCGGATGTGAGCTGCGTGCCGGGCTTCCACTGAGTGAATCTGCAGGGCAGCAGTTAAAACAGCATCGTTATTGATCAGGTTAGCAGCCTGACCTTTGTATGCGCGTACGCCTGTGTCTTCAAACGCCTGTGCCAAGGTTAAAAAAGTCTGGTAATTTGTATTCCAATCCGGAAAGTTTTTTCCGAAATTAAAGGTAGGTTCGCTGATAGGAGTACCATTCAGGCTTTGTATAGTTGTTTTCAGAATATCAACGTGGGCCGCTTCGTGCATCTGTATCTTCTGGATAGCACCTCTGGCGGCGCCATCAGGTATCAGCCCCGAAGATGCCAATGCCTGGGTATAGAAATTACGTTCCAGGTACTCCAATTTTAAGGCAAAATTGAGCACATCTAAAACCATATTATTACTCTGTCCATAAGCTTTCTGGAAAACAGAAGCCAGTGCAAATGGTACCGCTGCCATGGCAGCCTTTTTACCAAACGTGCCTAAGCCCTTAAAAGCGCTTCGGCGTGAGTCTAACCTGTTATATACTTCCGGGTCAGCTTTTTCTATATCTTCGATTATCTTAAATATGTTCATGGCGAGGCTTATTTAGGTAGGTTGTTAGCTGTAATTTTTGTCTTGATAAATGGTGCAGCAGCTGCAAGTACATCGGCTGGCATCATGGCAGGGTCAAGGCCCTGGTTGTTGGCAGAATCAGAGAAAGTACCGTTAGAGATCAGGTCACGGATAACAGCAGCATGGCGTGCTTCTACGGATACGATCTTTCCAGCCAACGTCAGGAAGCCGGCGTTTTCCAATAGTCTTCCGGCTCCGTTATAAGCTGCAACACCCAGGTCTTCAAAAGTGCGGGCGGTACTTAAGATACTGTTCTTGTCGTTAAAGTTGATGCTGCTAAAATTTACCTCCAGGTCACGAATAGCCGAAGTGCCCAGGGCAGCTTTCAGGAAATCCCTGTGAATACCTTCATGACCTTTAATATCCTGCATGATCTGTTGTTCTGTCTGGTTGAACAAGCCAAGTGATTTTGCTACCACTTCTGCATAAAAAGCTGCTTCGAGTTGCTCCAGGGCATACGCATAGTTCAATATCCCTGTGTCCCCTTTTCCAAGGTCTACCGCCATCGGGTCGGTTGGCATATCATCACCGTCTTCATCGCAGGATGTAGTAGCAAACAGAAGTGTAGTGAAAGCTGCTGTAGCCCCCGCATAGCGCATAAACATCCGGCGTTCCATCGGGGCCTTCAGTAAAGTTGCTTCTTTCTCGGTGGGTTTGTCTTGTAGTTTTTCCATAATTTTAAAACATAAATTAACGAGATGTGAAATGGCCACAGGTTATGGTGGTAACTGCAGCGTTGCGAGACCTACGAAACAGTAGTAGGAACTGGATTTAACAACTATAAAAAAAAATTAAAGCGCCGCTACAGAAAGATATTATGAGTGGGTAGTAAAATATAAACGCCCACCTAAATGGGTGGGCGTTATTTTTATTTAAGCTCTGAGACGTGTTTCCGTTTCCACTGGTTGGGGATGTTCTTTATCTGACATAGATCCTTCAATATCCTGTTTCATTTCCTTTGATGCATCCTTAAATTCTCTGATACCGCGCCCCAGACCCTTTGCCAGTTCAGGGATGCGTTTAGCTCCAAAAAATAAAAGAATAGCTAATACGATCAGAACAACTTCTGTTCCACCAAGACCTCCTAGAAATAATAAAATATTTGCTGCTACCATAGTTTTATACTTTTAAATGGACCATACAAACGAGTGGGAGACCGGATCGGATTTAGCATACCGTAATTTATTATAGTATAAGTAACGAAGATGTAAAAAGTGGAAAAGACTTTTCTAAGTTAAGGAGTTGTTAAAAAGGTTGTTATAAGCAGTATATCTCCATACACGAACGTGTGGAGTCAGCTTGCTATGAGCGATTTCTCAGGGTTACTAAGTCCTATTATAAGTCAGTATACAATTTTACTTTCCACAAATTTCTGGGCAACACTTTTTTCAATTCACTACGCGATAATGTTTTCTTTAGGATCATTGCATGGTTTACTGCTAAGGCCGAAATCTAGCGGCGTATGCTCTGGTCATATATTAGAAGCGGTAAACTATCTTATCTATAGTTTGTCCCATTTGAGCCTTCGATTATCGCAGTTCATGCATTAAATTCCACGGTTCATACATATTCTGTTGCCTTCATAGGGTAAAACAAACCACTTTTGCACCATCAAAAGCGAAATAAAATAAACCTATGAAAAAACTATTAGTTGGCCTGGTCCTATCAGGTCTTATGACACCGGTAGCTATTGCCCAGGAATTAGATCATCGTCCGGCTCAGTTATCAGTCGTTCCAGGCATCGGTACAAACGGCATCAAATCTGGAAATTACTACAACACTTTTTCTTTTAATTTATTGGGTGGCTACAACGGTGGCGTACAAGGGTTAGAACTGGGTGGGATCCTTAACATGGACAAGGAGTTTTCCAAAGGCGTGCAGATGGCAGGTGTTGCAAACCTGGTAGGTGGAGAGTCTGCTGGTGTGCAAATGGCAGGTGTCGTGAATGTAAATGCTGGTGGTTCAAGTGCAGTACAGATGGCAGGTGTTGCCAACATCAATAAAGGCTGGAGCAGTTCATCTCAATTCTCGGGTGTGCTTAATGTCGCCGGAGCGAATGGTAAAGGTGTCCAGTTTAGTGGTGTGGCCAATGTGGTAAACGGAAGCATGCACGGATTTCAGGCAGCTGGTGTAATAAACGTGGCCGGCGAGGTAAAAGGAAGTCAGCTGAGCGGAGTTATTAATCAGGCTAAAGCCATTAGTGGGACACAGGTTGGCGTGCTTAATATAGCCGGAAATTCAAAAGCAGCCCAGATCGGTGTGATCAATATCGCGGACTCTGCAAACACTACCATCGGCTTAATTAATATTGTGCGCAAAAATGGTTATTATCGCGGCGAAATTTGGGCAGGTGAGACCTTATATGCGAATGCAGCCTTTAAGATGGGAACTAAAAATTTCTATAGTCTGATAGCGGCCGGATGGCAGCAAAAGGATTCTCATTACCACCTTGCCTACGGGTTTGGTATAGGCTCGGAATTTATAACCCGCGAACGCTCTGCCTTAAACCTGGACCTTATCGCTTATCATCTTTCAAAAGATGAACTATGGACAGACGAGAGTGCGAACAATTTGTATCAGACGCGCCTTATCTGGGCAAGAAGTATAGCCGGGAACAAATCGGTTTTAGTTGGAGCTACTTTTAACGTGCTTCATTCAGAACACGCACCTGTTGGAGCCGATGACGAGATAGGTATGGATATCGCTCCATGGAGCACGTATAACGAAGTATCGCACAACCGCCGCATTGCTATGTGGCCAGGCCTGAATATCGGTTTCAGATTCTAAAGAATGAATGTGATAGCAAATTCACTTCCATCAGTAGTACCACTACAGGATAAGGTAAAACAGGTACTTCACAGGCTGGCTTCGGCTATAGTGTTGAGTATCTGTTTTACCCTCTTGTATGGTTATATTATTGGAGCAACAGGCATCGATAACTGGCGGAACTATGTATCTGATATCGCATTTGGGGCTTTGTACTTTGCCTTACTGCATGAGGGGTATCTTTTTGTAGAACATTGGTTCAGCATACGCTTTAGCAATCAGCAACTTTCAGTAAAACGCTTTGTTATGGCTGTATTCACTTTTGTCTGCTCAAGTGTGCTGTTGCTCTGGGGTATGCGAAGTATAAAACTGCTACTATTAACGCAGCAAGTAAATTCTGAAACTGAAAGTCAGTTAAGGCTATTGTATGTAACTATAGGCATTGTTGCATTTCTGTATTTCATGCTTTTAACCTTTCTGCAACTAATCAGGGATATTCAGCAGGCGTCTGTTAAAGCGGAGAAACTGCAGCGAGAAAGAGCGCAGGCTCAAATCAATACCCTGAAAAACCAGATCAGCCCTCACTTCCTGTTTAATACCTTTAACACATTATCATCACTCATTTACATTGAGGAGGACAAAACGACCATACAGTTTATACAGGAGCTGAAGAGAGTGTTCCGCTACATTATGGGCAATAAGCACAAGGAACTGGTAGAACTTAAGACTGAGCTGAGTTTTGTGAACGCATATTTCTACCTTCTCAAGATCCGTTTTCAGGATAGTATCCTGTTGGAGATGTTTTTACCGGAACACGCTCATACATCTTTTCTACCACCGCTAACGCTACAGATGCTGCTCGAGAATGCCGTAAAGCACAATACTTTTTCAAAGGCTGCGCCGCTCCATATCAGAATTACAGCGGAAGGGACCTTGCTAAGTATAACTAACAACCTTCAGGTACGGGAAGCTGCAGCCGGCGACTCCATGGGGATTGGCTTGCAAAACATCATCAACCGCTACCAATACCTGACTGATCAGCAGGTTGAGATTTATCAATCCGAGCAGAACTATACTGTTAAAATTCCTTTGCTCCGCCATGCCTGATAAAAGTCTCTACAGGGTGCTGCCCGATAGTTTCAGTAAACAAACTTTCCGGCTGCTGTTAGCCTGCCTGTTAGGTGTGTTGCTGTATTGTATTTTCCTGTTCATTAACCTCGGGATAACTATAAAGTTTTCTCCGGCTATCCTGATGGAATCGAGCTTTTGCATCGTCTTTTTCTACGGGGAACTTGAGTTGATCTTCAGGCTAGACAGGTACATGCAAGGCCGTTTTAAAGCGCAGCCATACCAGGCAAATCGGTACCTTACAGAGTACATTACCTTACTTACAGCGAGCTTACTGTTACTTACAGCAGCATTTGTGCTGCCAGTCATGTTTATTCTTTACCTGTTCGATATACTGACCTTTAATGAATACCTATGGTGGCAGTTGCGCCAGTCCTACTCATTGGTAGCTATAGTTACAACCCTGCTTTACCTGGGTAAAACAGCCTATATCACCTATGTGCGACTGAAGCAGGTGGAAGTGGAGACCGAACGCCTGCAGAAAGAAAGTGTACAACAGCAGTTTGAAACCCTGAAAAACTATGTGAACCCTGCCTTTCTTTTTAGCAGCCTGGATACGCTGACAGAATTGGTGCCGCACGACAAAGAACAGGCTGCACAGTACATCCATCAGCTTTCGGGTGTATACCGCTACATTCTTGAAAATAAAAATAAAGAGTTGGTAACACTAGCCCGTGAGGCGACTTTTATGCAGGCTTATACTTATCTGCTGAATATTCAATATGGTGCTGCGTTGGATTTGACCTGGAAGATAGAAGAAGAAAGCCGCGACTGGTGTGTACCACCCCTTACGCTGCAGTTTGTTGTTGAAAACCTGCTGCAGCACCTTAACCCGACCAATGAGAATACGCTGAAGCTACAGTTAGCAGGCGCTGAGGAGCAATTGCTTATTTGCTATCATATGCAAAAATCAACCCCAAAACCTGTGCTGTTAAAGAATAATCTGCTGAAGATCATGCAGAAGTACGAGTACCTGACCGACCGTAAAATCAACATATCCCAGCTGGGGGCTGCCACGCTGGTAAGTATACCTTTACTGAAAGTCAGCAACGAGCCCCGCGCTATTGTTTCTACTACCTAAGACCTGAACATACCTATGAGAGTTTTGATAATTGAAGACGAGGAACTGGCTGCACGCAAACTTGCCATGCTGGTAAAACGTTACGATCCGGTTATTGAAGTGGTGGATATACTGGATTCTGTGAAGGCGGCAGTAGCGTGGTTTAAAGAGTGTCCGGCGCCCGATCTTGTATTTCTGGATATTCACCTTGCAGACGGTTTAAGTTTTGAGATATTCCGGGAAATTAAGCTCTATACGCCAATTATTTTCACGACGGCTTACGACGAGTATGCACTCAAGGCTTTTGAGCTTAATAGCGTAGATTATTTGCTAAAGCCGGTTAGCCCGGAAGACATTGCCCGTAGCCTGGATAAGTATAAGATTCTTCACCCAGAGAAGAGACCAAACCAACTGCCAGCCCAGATGGAGAATCTGCTCCGTACCATGCTGCAACCCCAGCCGCAGTTTAAAGAACGCTTCCTGGTAAAAGTGGGGCAGAAGATCTTATCGCTTTCTGTTAATGATGTGGCTTATTTTTATTCTGATGAACGCCTGGTGCTTATTATGACACACGACCAACAAAAGCTACCGGTTGATTATACATTGGATGAACTTACTGAACTGTTGGACCCCAACGTATTTTTCCGGGTTAGTCGCCAGTTTATAGTTAAATTCGAGGCTATTGCGGCAATGTATGCTTATAGTAACAGCCGGATTAAACTGTCTTTACACCCAATAGAACCAAAAGAAGTGATAGTTAGCGGGGAAAAAGCAGGTACATTTAAAAAATGGCTGGATCGTTAAGGCAAGTTGTCAATCTAAGTAAGTTTCCTCTTTCCATGTATGCTGGGCTAACGAACAAATAAATCGCGACAAGAAGGGTTTAAGTAAATACCGAAAACTAAGAGTTGATTTATACTGCTGCAAGTAAAACAAAACGCAATCTATCATTTTGTAAAGCTGGAATTAATTATTAGATGAAAAAAGGTTACTATACTTATTACTTTAACTCGATTGTAATAAGCTGTAATCCAATTCTTTAAATTAGAGTGATTAGCGATTTGTGTATAGTTTTCAAACTAATAATAAACCAGATAAGCCGCATTTGGTCTTGCATAAATAATGCGGTTGAAATGGTTACTGCTTATTTTGATTTAGGAAAATATCATACCTTCGGGGCTTCAATTTAACTTTCATTGTGAGCATTTTCCTTTCCTTCTTCAGTAATAGATTAGTAAGATCCGTTCTGGCAACTGTTGTGTTAGTTATGTGCAACGTAATCAGCAGTTCAGGGCAATCAGATCCCCTTGCTATTACCTTTCAGCAGGTCCGCCAAATGGCTTTTGAACAGAAAGATTATAAGACCGCGATACAGCTGTGTAAGCAGATATTGCAGAATAATCCAGGTGATACAGATGCTAAAATATTTCTGGGCAGGTTGTATTACTGGAATGGTTCTCCTGATTCTTCTATAGTTATACTTAACCAGGTTTACAGTCAGCACCCTGCAAATACAGATGCGGCGCTGGCTTTGGCCGACGTGCTGTACTTTGAAAAAGATTATGATCAGGCCCTGACGTTTACCAACGAAGGGTTAAACTATAATCCGCAGTCGCGGGAGTTACAAACACGAAAGGCAACTATACTGGCAGCGTTAGGTAACTATAAGCAGGCGTACTTACTTACGGATAGCCTGTTGAGGTCTGAGCCTGGCAACAGTCAGCTACAAGCCCTGCGAGCTCAATTGAAAGAGTATAGCTATAATTCCAGGGTAGAGGTTAACTACGACTATACTTACTTTGATAAACAATTTAACGATGCCTGGCACCTGGCGGGGATAAGCTATGGCAGGCAGACAAAATTTGGGCCTATAACAGGACGCGTAAACTATGCCAACAGGTTTGCTGCAAACGGTGTGCAGTTTGAGGCAGAAGCATATCCTAAAATCTCACAGACCTTTTATACCTACGCCAATATTGGCTACTCTAACGACTTGCCTGTATTTCCTACTTTACGGGCTGGTTTCTCTTTATATGCAAACCTGCCTAAAGCCTGGGAGGCAGAGGGCGGTATACGTTACCTGAACTTCAACAATGATGTTTGGGCTTATACTATTGCAACCGGTAAATATATTGGGAATTTCTGGCTAAATGGAAGGGTATACCTTACACAAGGCAACGATAACCTGGCAAATGCCTATAGTTTAACAACCCGTTATTACCTGAAAGGAGCGGATAATTATGCTTCTGTTATACTTGGCTGGGGCATATCACCGGACGACAGGGCACAAGCCGTAAGATTAAATACTGCAAGCAAACTGAATGCTTTTAAAGCAGGAGCAGGCTACCGGTTTACTGTAGCTGCCAGACATGTGATAGGTATAAACGGCACTTACGAAAACGTGGAATACCTGCCTGATACAAGAGGAAACCAGCTAAATGTATCTACGCTTTACCAGTTCAGGTTCTAAGGTTGTACGTTTGGTGTTTGTGCTGCCGTATTAAATCCCTGCCTTGTCATTTCTCCCCATGCGTTTTTCTTTCGAAGCAGGTCCACAATACCTTTTATAGATGACCAAACGATGAAAGGATGAAACAGGAATGGTTCGGCTAAAGCAGTAAGTATAAGTTTGCCAAGGTCGCCTCGCTTTCTATACTGGTTAAAAGTAACCACTTCCATTAAGATCGCAAATGTAGAGAACAGCCAGCCAAATAGCAGGATAAAGGCCGTCAGTACAAGAAAGAAAGACCAGTTTATCAGTCCGGCAAAAGCAAGGATAAGGAACAGGACAAACCCTGTGAATTCTATGACAGGTGCCAGCAGTTCGTAAAACAACCAGTAAGGGTAGCTCATCAGGCCAAGTACACCATACTTAGGATTCAGGAAAAGTTTGCGATGCATGTTCAGGGTTTCAATGGTGCCACGCATCCAGCGGTTTCGCTGCCTGCCCAGAATTTTATAGGAGGCAGGTGCTTCGGTCCAGCACAACGGATCGGGTATAAAAGCAACTTTGTAGGGTATTTTGCGGTCTGCCATATAGCGGCGCATGCGCACAACTAACTCCATGTCTTCGCCTACAGTCTTATGGTCGTAGCCACCGGCATCAATAGCTACCTGCCTGTCAAATGCTCCGAAAGCTCCCGAAATTAATAGCAGTCCGTTTAAGTTGCTCCAGGCCATACGGCCTAACAAAAACGCGCGGATGTACTCCAATGCCTGTGCCCGTGGCAGGTAATCTTTTGGCAGGTTCACATCCATCAGTTTGCCGTTTTTAAAAACACAGGAGTTGGCAATTCTGACCACGCCGCCCGTTGCTATTACTTTTTTATCGGTATCATCCATAAAAGGCTTTACCAACTTTAATAATGCATCCTGCTCCAGGATACAGTCCACATCTATGCAAACCAGGTATTGGTTTTTTGCCAGGTTTATACCTGCGTTAAGCGCATCGGCTTTTCCGCCGTTCTCCTTATCAATAACGAGCAGTTTATTGTATACCGGGTTTTTACTCTTATAGACTGCTTTCACTCTTTTGGTAGCTAACTGCTGATGATAGTTTATCTGAACTGGTTCAAGGTCATAAGCTGCAATCAGTTTTGCCATTGAGTCGTCTTTGCTACCGTCGTTTATCACGATCAGTTCCAGGTTGTTATAATAGATGCTGAGCAAAGAACGCACATTTTCAATAATATTAGCACCTTCGTTATAGGCAGGAGCAAGTATACTTACCGCTGGTGCGTAAGGCGAAGAAGCCAGCAAGTTATAGTTTGTGAGGCGGCTACGGCGTAGGTACCTGACAGCCTCAATTACAGCCAGAGAGCTTAAAAAGATGTAGCAGCCAAGCATGGAAACTGCATACCACAGCATCCCATAGTGAAACAGATAGTTTAAAAACGCCATGTATAAATTTGTCGGCTAAAATGATACTGGTAAAGTAAAACTATACTTGCTCCTGCAGGTAGCGGATTGTTTTTTCTACCGCAAACCGCACGCCTTCGTCTGGGCTTATCCGGAGTTGTTGCAGAAAGGGCAGATCGTGGGATGTGCCTGTTTTCATGAGCTCTGCCAGGATATGGTGTTGCAATGTTTTACTGTTCTCGGATGTATAATGTGTTCGTAATGCCAGCGCTGCCGGTGCCGATGGTATCTCTCCCAAACAGGCAATGGCTTGGCTTCTGACTAATTCATCGGGGTGGCTCAGGCAAGCAATTACATCCTGCTGGAACTGACTGGCGTGTTGTTCCCGGATCAGTTTTAAAGCAAATTGTATGACGCTGGCATTTTTTGATATCAGCCAGCCTTTGATCATATCAGGGGAGGGGATAGGTTGGCTTGCCAGTAGCTGCAATAATTTTATCTGGTGCCATTCGTTCAACGGGTATTCCAGGTGATCAAAGAATGCAAGTCCCTGGTAGCCATGTAGGTATACCATCGCTATTTGTGCTTCCATGCGCACCATGGCATCGGAATGTTGCGTTAAAGCATAAATTTCTTCCTGATAGGCTGTTTGTCGCATTGCTGCTAACTCCTGTATACCTTTGGCCTTGAAATACCACCTGTTGCTGCGCATATACTGGGCGGAAAGCCTGTCTAACCTTAACTGTTGGTATAGTTGCTGCAGGTTATCACCAGACTGACCACTCAGGTTATTTTTAAGCTGAACTAGTTCTTCCAATAGAACTCTGCGCGCAAACCCACCTTGTACTATCCGCGCTATTGATTCAGGTATGTCAAAAGTGACTTTGCTGGTTTCGGGTTCCTGTAAAATTATACTTACCAGCCAAAGTTTCAGCTGAGCCTGCAGTAGTTTTTGGCGGTTAACCAGTCTTTTTTTGCCAAGCATTATGACTAACATGGCCATTATCAGCGCCAGGATTATAGTTGTAAAAACCGCGATGGCGATGTAAAACAACTCAATGGCTGTAAAACTTTCCAGTTGCTGATGTGCGCTTTTCAGAAATAAAACCACAGGTAAAGCTCAACTATAGGTTAGGATATACGCAACGAGAAACGCTTAACCCGCAGGGCAAGCTCGTTTGGGCTGAATGGCTTGGTGATGTAGTCGTCAGCACCTAAGGTGAATGCTTCCAATACCACATTTTCCTGTCCCATCGCCGACAAAACGATAACAGGTATGCGGGCATTCATCTTCTTTACATAGCTCAGCACTTCCAGGCCAGAGGCGAAGGGCATCATAATATCGGTAATTACCAGGTCGGGCGTAAAATTCTGCAGTTTGCTTAAAGCATCCTGGCCGTTATCGGTACTTATAACTTCGTGGCCGTCTTTGGCAAGACGAAGTTCCATGGTAGCCAGGGTTATCGGTTCGTCTTCCGCAATCAGTATTTTCATGTGTAGGTTAGGCGTTGGTTTCCAGGTGTGGTAGCGATGCTTCAACTTCTGAAATAATAGCAGGCTTCAGTGTTTCGTAAAGGGCGCTGCATTTTGTGAGCTGAGGTACAAAAACATCCAGGTTTTCCTGCCCCAAAGCATGCTCTTCCATGTCAACTATAAGCTGGTAGATATCCTCAATGTGAATAGCTGAAAAGCTCCCTTTGGTTTTATGCGCTTTTTCTAAGAAAGCATCTTTATTGTTTGCCGCGGCTAATGCTGTCATCTCCTGCAGGTATACCGGCAGATTTTCTGTAAAGAGGGTAAGGATTCGTTTTACATAAGTAGTATTTTTTAACTCAAGTAAACGGCTTACATCAAAGGCTTTGGAAGTGCCAACTATAGCTGAAGTTGATAGTGCGGGTGCAGCTACTTTCGTTTGCTCACCCAAAGGAATAAAGCGTTCTAAGGTTCTGGCCAGGTCTGTAATTGAGAAAGGCTTGGCCATGTAATCAGATGCTCCTATTTCTAAACAACGGTCGCGCTCGTTGCGCAGCACACTGGCAGTTAAAACAACAATAGGTGTCTGTAGTTGCAGCGTTTGCCGGATATAGGCTGTTGCCTGGAAGCCATTCATCAAGGGCATACGCAGGTCCATAAATATAATATCAAAGCTTTCACCGGTCTGTAGTATATCTACTGCTTCCTGGCCATTGTTGGCAATGACCACATCTAACTGATGCTGCTTTAAGGTAGAGGTAAGTACAGCCTGGTTGATGTCGTTATCTTCCACTATTAAAGCACGTTTGCCAGGGTAATATATGCGCTGTGGTTCCTGTATGGTGCTGTAATTTGTGGGTGCGACGGTTGTTACATCCTTAGCGATGGTGTAAGGAATGGTAAAGGTAAACGTAGTCCCTTTATCTTTTATACTGTCTACTGCTATCGTGCCGCCTTGTAGCTCTATCAGTCTTTTGGTTATAGCAAGGCCGAGCCCTGTTCCACCATATCTGCTTGAAATATCCGTGGACTCCTGGGTAAAGTTATCAAAGATGTACTGCAGTTTATCTGTGTCAATGCCTATACCGGAATCGCTAACCACAAATTCTACTACTGCCTGCTCATCGGTTTCGCTTTGCAGTGAGGCATCCATGCGTACAAAACCATTCTCCGTAAATTTCACCGCGTTGCTCAGCAGGTTATTAAGTATCTGGTTTAAGCGGTGCGGGTCGCCGTTTAGATAACGCGGAATGAATGGGTCGGCAGAAATTGCCAACTTTATACCTTTCTCTTTTGCCTTCTCCCGGAACAACATAGCGGTGCCGGCTATAGTATCATTAAAGTCAAAATTAACATAGTCTATAGTTAACATACCGGCTTTTATTTTTGAAAGGTCTAATATATCGTTAATCAGGCTAAGTAAGGTATCGGAAGAACGTTTAATTATTTGTAAGCGTCCTTTCTGGTCTGGCTGCAGGGATGAAGAAGTTAAAAGCAGGTTTACCATGCCTATAATCCCGTTCATCGGGGTACGAAGTTCGTGGCTCATATTTGCCAGAAACTGCTCCTGCAATCGTTCGGCCTGCTCTGCGTTTTTCCGGGCCGTAATCAGTTGTTCCTGGTGCTTTATCTGATCCGTTACATCTTTAAAGAAAGTACAAATGCCGAAAAGCTGCTTCTGCCTGTCGTAAAGCGGAAATTTTATGATCTCCATTTCCAGTTGCTGCCCGTTTGGCAAAACAACCTGCTGTTGCCAGCCTCTTGAGCTTAATCCACTACCGGAAACAGCTATGTCATTGATCTGCGTAAATTCATGAAGAACATCAGCGTCAGCTAAAGCAGTTTGCAGAGGTTCATCCAGCTCCGGTATGTCGTCAATCGCAAAAAGGTCTGTAAACGCTTTGTTTGAGAATATCTGGTGACCTTCTGTGTCTTTTATCAGGATAGGTTGGGGAGAATAATCAAGTATGGCTTTAAAGCGGGATTGGTATTCTTCTTTTTCGGCAGTTGCTGCCCGGGCTGCTGCTTCGCTTTTCTTACGTTGGGTTATGTTTTTTGAAGCGCAACAAATGCCTATAGTTGTGCCTTCTGTATCTTTTACCGGGAAGTAAGTAGCGTAGTAGTAGGCATCTCCATCCTCTAAAGAAAACATGCGCTCAACATCTATTTTCCGGCCTTCAAGAACCTGGTTATAAATACCATGCAACTGCGCTCTGAGGTCAGCATCAAAAATGCTCAGGAAATCATCGTCAGGTTTGCAATCTATTTTATAGACTTGCTTAATAATAGAGCGGCTATGCTCGTTCATCAATACAAGGCGGTAGTTCAGGTCCAGTAAATAGATGGCTTCCTGTGAGCTGCTCAGGATAGCTTGCAAGTTCTTCTCTGACTCTTTCAGCTGTAGCTCCGCTGTCTTGCGCAGGCTTATGTCTCGCACACTTGCGATCAGCATTTCGCCTTTATCAGACTTTACCAGGTTTAAGCGCACATCAGCCGGAAATTTTGAACCATTGCGGTTTACTACAAGCATTTCCCTGCTATGCTGCTGCGCAACCGACCGGTTCGTATTTTCCCAGAATGCATGTTGGAAAGAAGATAAGGTAGGCTGCTCGTCTTCAGGCAGAAGCGTGGCTATTGATGTGCCAATAATTTCTTCCTGCTTATAGCCAAACAAGTCTTCGGCTCTATGGTTGAACAGCACAATTTTCCCATCCTTATCAAATCCAATCATGCCGTCTGGGCTGGCCTTGAGCAAATCTTCAGAAAAAGTTTTCTCAATACGCAACTCCAGGTCAGATGCTTTCTTTTCTTTTTGTTGTTGCCAGCTTTTCCAGATAGCATATAAAAGCAGGAACCCAAAAACTATAACCCCTATTGTTAATACCTGGTTAGTTGCCTGCACGGCAGTTTCGCTTTCTTTTTTCCGCTGCGCTAACTGGGTTTTAGCGTGTACATGCATGGCGTCAGCAAAATACCTGACCTTATCCATGTAGATCTTACCTTTATCAGTATTAAGCAAACGCATGGCCGCCTCGTTTCCCTGCTGTCGTTTTACCTCAATAATGTTCGTTGAGAAATCAGCTTTCTTCTTCAGGTAAAAGGTTAAGGAGTCAAGGTTTTTTTGTTTTACCTCGTTATCTCTTGTTATCTTTTCCAGGTGAAGTATCGTTGCGTCCAGTTTTTTTGCAGCTTCTTTCAGGGGTTGAGCATAAGCTTCCTGGTTAGTCAGCAAAAATCCGCGAGAGCCTGTCTCGTAATCCTTCATTAACGAGATAGTCTTCTCTATCTGGTAGATCTCTTCCTGTGAGTGCAGAACCCACTGAGATATCTTGTATTCTTTTTTTAGGTTATTAGAAATACCAAAAATTAAGGCACAGAAGATAAATGAAACGGATATGAAACCAGTCAGCAGGCGCTGATTTTCCTTTGCTGTGCAAATCAGGTCTTCTATTCTTAGCATAAATCAGGTAAAGCTACTATTTGCCGTATCAAAGGGAATTTTGTGTTTAAAAGTGCTTTGTATCGGACCGCAACGGGCAAAACAATTAGATTTTAGTGGTAGCAAAATTAGAATTAAAAATGTTCCCTTTTACGAAGCAATGATATATTTATTAGCTTTTAACAACTGCACCTTCAAAGCTGCTTCAAAAGCTATAGTTAAACCACATACCGTTAGAAACTAAAGCTCTGCCAGCGCTAAACTCATTTGATCTTCAATATCCTATAGTGCATACCCTCGTACACCGGATTAGGCTTTTGCCAAGTAGTAAAATCAGGAACACAGCTGAAATTCTGAGACTACTGGTTTGCGATATGCGATCCTGGGCTGATTAGGAGCCGATCTGAAATTCTAGTAGAGCCAAAGCGCTCCGGATAGTGCTAACAAAACCTCTGGGTGCCGCTTTATCAGCGCATCGAAATCTGATTTGAGTAGTCTGACGAGGCATGAGTCCCGGAGTGCTACAATAGTTGCGGTACGTGGTTCGCCTGTGATCATAGCCATTTCTCCCACAGTTTCACCTGGAGATATTTCGCCAACCTCACGCTCCTGGTTACTACCAAACCCAACTATAGCCCTTAATCGGCCCGTAATCAAGATGTATAAGCTATCACCGTCTTCTCCCTGATGGCAAAGTATTTCTCCACGTCCTAGGTCTAGCCAATCTAGTTTAAGAATAAGGTCGTCCAGCACTTCAGGGTTAAGCTGATCAAAAAGACGCCCAATCAATTTGCGAAGCCGCTGTGAACGATGATCTGATTCTGAAATGGCATTTGTGGCTAAATGTACAGTTGTATCGTTCATAGGTCGGGATGGTTATATTAGGCGTGATTAGATTATATTAAAACCTTAAAAAACACAACATAGTTATAAAGACTGTATTTTTACTCCGTAGACGCACATGATACCAGGGTGTGACGGTTTTAAAAAGGAGAGAGGCTTACTAAGAGCGGGAAATTTAAAGGAGAATAATTGGCGCAATAACTATAGCTAGTTATGAATTTTAGGATACAAAGCAGTCAGGAGGCAGTTCGATAATATAAACCAAAGGCTAAACCTGTTGAACCTAAAAAGCCACTCTATGGGATTAGAGCGGCTTTAAGTAGTAGTAAACTAAAAGGTGAAATTTGAGAGCTTTTTGCAATGGTTTTTAAGACTAAAAATGGAAACTACCAGCTGATCTAAAGAATCTGCCAGGTTCCACATTTAGCATGGCACCTACTCAGTTTTTTTGTTTGCGGATGGTGAATACCCTAGAAACGTTGAAGCCAAAATGGATGTCTCCTTTGCCCCAGTCCCCTATCGTTTCAGTCATAAAGCCAGGCTCTATCATGGATGTAGAGTTAGTAAAATGCAGCTGGAAAACGTGACCACCTGTTTCAATATCAAAGCCAATGGCCAAGGAGTTTTTCCGGTCCGGGCTAAGCTGGTCGGGTAAGGCATAATAATATTCAGCGTTTATTGCTACACGCTTGGTAAGTTTCTGACGCGCAGCTGCTCCGATGAGGATTACATCGTGGGTGTCTTCGGATGTAGGTACCAGGTTACGGTGTACAACAGTTGGCATAAATTGGACCGTTGTTCCTTCGCTGAACTTGCGGCCAAAGATCAGCTGGTGCGTGTACTCTAACCTGGAGCTGAAATAGTTCTCGCGTTCCGGTTGCTGCCACTCTATCGTTTTAAGGTAAACTCCTGAAAGAATAGCCAAGGAGATCGGCATTGTTTTTTTACCGGAGCTCTGGCGCAGCAATTTCAGTTTGGCGAAACCATCGTACACTTTGTTGTGTGAGCTGCGGCCAAAACCAACCATCAGCCGGTCGTTTATACCGTAATCCAATCCAATTCTGATACTTGCCTGGTCCAGCCCAAACAGGTTGTAAGCGCCAGAGTTCAGCATCCCGAAACGGTGCGATATTTTCATATCCATCACGCCGCCAGCCACGTTCTCCAATGAATGCCCGTTAATAACACGCGTGGTTTTAAAACTGGCTTTGGCATACTCTGTCGTCTCTTCCTCTTCTCCCAGCAGCGACAACAGATCGTCCTGAGCATGTCCAGAACTATACGCCAGCAAACATAGCAGCAACAAAGCAAATTTGAGTCTTTTCATGATCAGGTATAGTTTGGGCAGCTCCAGGGTGGTAAAGCTGCCCGGTAACTAGTTAGCAATAAATAGTTTGTTAGCTTTTAAGCGGCTCGTAGTTCATGTCTACCGTCACCTTTATCTGCTTCGCAATTTTCTCGCGCACCAGGTTCGGGATAGCTATTTTATAATCCTCCGGGGCAACGTTAAAAGTAGATGTAGCATTTACGGCTCCGTTCTTCACAACTATAGTTCCGGGAGCTTCCACAGCTTTGGTTACACCGTGCAAGGTAAGGTTGCCTTTAACAGTTACTTTATAAGTACCGTCTTTCTTAAAATCCACATCGCCGATGTTAACTATAGCACCTGAAAAACTTGCTTTCGGAAACTTACCAGACTCTACATAGTTCTCGTTGAAGTGTTCTTCCATCAGCGCTTTCTCAAACTGGAATGCCTTCATCAGCACTGCAAACTCCATCTTTCCGGTCTTTGTATCGATCACGCTGGTCGTGGTTTTGTTGTGTGCTTCTATGTCTTCCATCGGGGTAGATGAGAAGAAGGAGATCTTACCGGTTTTGGTAAAGAATTTATCCTGGGCCTGAACAGCAGTAGCCAACATAACCAGCAGCAGGGTGTTAAAAATGATCTTTTTCATGGGGATTTATAGTAATTTTATAGGTTAATGTATTAAGCTTTTTCCGCTACCACACAGCGTACCAGAACCACATCCATCAGTACACCGGTGCACACGCCTTTCACGACAACTTCATCGCCTTCCTTTACTCCATCGGCACTAGCTACATCGGCTTTCGGTATCGTACAGATTACACCGGCCATGGCATCGTTTGCATCCAGAATCAGGTTTAGGTTACCTTCGTCATCAGCAGAGATCAATTTCACTTTTCCTTTTACAGCCACCACTTTATCCAGGTATTTCTGGTTTGCAGCAGTTTCGTCCTGGGTAAATTCCTGTAGCAGCGCAGGTGCTTCCACTATAAAATCGGAAGTAGCAGATGCCGTATCGCGGTGTGGTTTGTTGTAAAGCAGGAAGCCAACTATAGCAGCGATAACAGCGGCCGCAAGAGTTATAAGGATGAGTTTTTTCATGGTATTTAGTTATTTGGAGCTCCGGCTTCTACCCAGGCTTTTATTTGGTTTATAGTACAGGCCGGTAACTGCGATGCGCCCTGCGGCATAGGCGTAAAACCGCCTGCATGCGTTACAGCGCCTACCAACCTACCATTGCTAGCCACTACCGAAGCGCCGGCATGAGTCGACAGATCGATGCCGCCGTTACCTGCTGCACCTGTATGGCACACCACACAATTTCGCTGGAAAATAGGCTGTATTGTCTGGCTGAAGGTTACATTTTCTGTTACACAAGGCACATTCTGATATAATTCTTCTTCCACGTCATAATAACAGCTTTGCAGGGTGAAGGGCAAAGCCATCAGGGTTAGCAGCGCTGCTGCCTTAGTTATAAGGGTGTTATCTATGATGAAACTTTTCATGTTCCGGAATTCCTGTCAGTTAATTATTTGGTGACCCGGCATCAACCCATGCCTTTATTTTAGCTATCTCGCAGTCAGGTAATTTGGCTCCGCCTTGTGGCATCGGTACAAAACCGGCTGCGTGTGTTATAGCTCCAACCAGCCTTCCACTTTTCGCAACTCCTGATGCATCGTTGTAAGCAGTTAAATTAATGCCGCCGGTTGGTGCCGAGCCGCTATGGCAGCCTGTGCAATATTTGGTAAAGATCGGTTTTATAGTTCCGGAGAACGTTACATTATCGGTGTTGCAGGCTGTGTTATCGGTGCAGGTCAGGTCTTTTGCTCCCTGCTCAATCCACTTTCGTATCAGGGCGATCTGTGTCGCGCTAAGCGGCGGACGCGGGGCTTTGGGCATACGTTCGTCTTCGTCATCTTCGGTAATCATTTCGTACAGTTCGCTGTCTCCTGGGTTGCCGGGTTTTATATCAGCAGTGCGCATTACGCTGGTATAGTCGGTCAGCTGCACGCCATCTTCTCTGGTTGTGGCATCATGGCAGCCACTTACCGCGCAATTTGATATCAATATAGGCAGTACGTCCCGCTGGAAGTAGACTACATCCGGATCGCAGTTATTCCCGCCCGGGTCAGTAGGGTCTGTTGGGTTGTCTATAACTATAGGCTCAGGCACGTCGTGTTTACAGCTAACTATAACTATAGCCAGCAGCAAACTCAGGAGCAGTAAAGATGTTAACCGGAATCTCATTTTCAGATCGAATTTTGCCTGTTTGTTTAGCTACCTGAAACCGTTTTATAGTTGGTTTCTGCATCTAAATAACGCGATAAAATAAAAGGATGCTATTCAATGTTACTGAACAGGAATTTATAGTTGCTGAACCGGAACAGGAGCCATCTGAACCGGAACACTTCTCTCCTAAAGTGAATAATAACTACAGGATAAATTGCCTGCTCCTCGAGTCTAAGCTATAGTTTTATAAGCGTTTTTACTTACCAACCAGCCATTGTTTAAAAGCCGCTGCCCGTTCGGTGCTAACTATAGTTTCGTGGGTTGATGGCGGACAGAGATCGATCTTTACCCTGGCCTTGGAGTAACTGTACATCGCATCTATCGCTTCGATATTAATGATGAACTGGCGGTTGATGCGGAAGAACTGTGTGGGGGCCAGCATATCTTCTACTTCATCCAGGTTCTGATCGATGGGCCAGCGTTTATTTTCAAAAGTGCAGAGATGGGTGACACGGTCTTGTGTGAAAAAGTAGGCCACGTTGGCAATCTCAACGGTCTTAAGGTGCTGCCCGAATTTTATGACGAGCCGTTTCTGATAACCAGTCTTTGCGTTTGGTTGTAAAGCCTGTAATAGCAAACTATAATCTACTGCCGGGGCAGCGGTCTTGCCATATGTCTTTTTAAACTTGTCGAGGCTGTGCTCCAGTTCCTGCAGTTTAATTGGCTTCAGCAGGTAATCAATGCTGTTCAGTTTAAAAGCGTCAATAGCGAATTGGTCGTAAGCAGTTGTAAAAATAACCGGTGCTTCTACTTTTGTCTGCCTGAAGATCTCAAAGCTGGAGCCATCAGCCAGTTGTATATCCGAAAGTATAAGATCAGGATGCGGGTTGCTTTCCAGCCACTGAACAGTGCTTTCAATGCTGTCTGTTACGTCCAGCACACGCACGCTGGCATCCAGTTGCTGCAGCATTTTTATGATGCGGCTGGCTGCAGCTGCTTCATCTTCAATTATCAGTACGTCCATCTTCTGACTGGTTTAACAGGGGAATTTTTACCGTAAAAAATGCTTGTGTTTGTTCTACTTTTATATCAGGCGCGCCCAGTAACTGGTACCTGCTTCGTATGTTCTGCAATCCTATTTTAGTAGAGAGTTCTGGTGTCTGTTTGGGCTGGCAATTGTTCTGTACCACCACATAACCATCCTCCACAAAAACTGAAACCTGGAGTGGCTTGGCTTTGGAGATGATGTTGTGTTTTATCGCGTTCTCGAGCAGCAATTGCAGGGTTAGCGGTGCTACAGATTTTTGTAATTCACTAGGGGGCACATCTATCGTTACCTGCAGGTTTTCGCGGAAACGCTGCTGCTGCAGATAGGCATAATCCCTGATCAGGTCCAGTTCTTCCTGCAATGGTATCAGGTTCTTTTCGCGCATGGTCAGCATCACCCTGAAAAAATCAGAAAGCCGCTCTACATAAACTACAGCAGCGTCCGGGTCTTCTTCTATAGTCGAGATCAGGGTATTAAAGCTGTTGAACAGGAAATGCGGATTAACCTGACTTTTGAGGGTCTCAAACTGGAACATCAGCTTATCTTTTTCCTGTTGCTCGGTTTCGCGCAGACGATTCTCACGCCATTTCACGAACAGGTACAACCCGGATATCCCTGCCAACAAAGTTAAACCATAGAACCAGTACGTCCGCCAGAAAGGAGGAGTGATCTCAAAACTATAGGTAACAGCATCTGCCACTGAAACGGTTGGAGTTGCTGATGAAACTACCCTAAATGTATAGTTGCCCGGCGGCAGATTAGGGTAGGTGATGGTATGGTTTCGGGAATCTGTCCAGTCGCGGTCATAGCCATCCAGTTTTACACGGTAGGTTACATCTTCGGGGTTCTGATACCAAAGCCCGGTATAGTCGAACGTAAAGTGATTGCTGTCGTGGTCGAAAACATGATCATCTTGCCCTAAAACCGATTTAAAGAAAACCTGTACATCCTCTAGCCTTGTCTGTGGTTTAAACTGTGCTGTGGTAAATGCCGGATCATAGTTGATCAATCCGTTCTGGGTACCAAACCATAGTCGACCATCGGCAGCAGTACTCACCACATTCAGGTTTGGATCGGGATTGGTTATGCCGGCGTCCTTGCCATAAAAAAGAACATTCCCTGTTTCCGGGTTCAGTACATCAAGCCCCTGCCGGTTCATCAGCAAAATGTTGCCACGCGTATCAGCAGCTATACTGGTAATGTTCAGGTCGTGCAGGCCGTGGGGTAAACTATAGTTGCGGAAGGTTTTCCCATCGTACCTGTATACACCTTCGTTAAGGGTACTGAACCAGATATGACCTTTTTTATCTTCGGTGATAGAATAGACTGTCTTACTTTTTACTCCCTGCTTTTGGGAAAAATTGGTAAATTTTCCGTCCTGCAGCATCGTGATGCCTTTGCCATCAGTCGCAAACCAGACCCTGTTTCGGGAATCTATAAAAGCCTGGTAAATATAGTTTATGCCGAGACCATTTTGCTGGGTAAAGTTCCGGAAACTATAGGTTGGATTAGCGGAGTTGCCATTGCCGGTTATGGTGCATTTAGATACGCCACCCAGTGTGGCAAACCAAAGTTCATTTCCTTTCCCGGATATGCCCGGCACATTCTCATTGACTAAGCCACTTGCTACACTAATCTGCTTATAGTTACCTGTTTCGGGGTTAAGCCGTAACACGCCCTGCCCCATAGTACCAACCCAAATGTAGCCCCACTTATCTTCGTAAAGACTTACCACCTGGTATTTATCTGATGAGTTCAAGACGAGGGTTGCTGACTCGTTGTCTATCTTCCGGAACAATCCTATATCTGTAGCAAACCATAAACTTTTGTCACGGGTAGCTAATACAGCGAGTATATTCTCACCTTTTAGCTCCTGGACCGTTCGCACCGCCAGGTTGGCTTTCAGTATGGCTGGAGCGTTTCCGGTAATCCAGATCTGGCCTTCGCTATCGGTCAGTAAGTCTGTAACTTTGGAGTTGCTAGTTTCATCAGAAGCAGGTTGTAAGCTATTCCCATCGGCACTTAACCAAAATAAACCGTTGCTATCTGTGCCAATCCAGACCCCATTTTGTTGTGGTTGCAGCCTGGTTATACTTCCATAGTTCCAGTTCTGGCTTGCTACCGGTGTGGTAAACTGTCCTGTTTGTACATTATACCTGGTTACACCAGCGCTTTGCATCCCAATCATCATGTCGCCGGAGGATAATTTACTAACAGCTGTAACGATATTATCCGGCAAACCATGCCGGGAGTTGATAACTTCTATTTCTGGTTTTGTGTTTTTGATCGAGATGATCGCTATGCCACGATCCGTGCCGATCCAGATCCGACCTTGTTTGTCCGTTGCTAAACTATAGGTATAAGCATCAGGCAAACCCTGCTTTGTGCCCAGGTGGTTAATTTTACGTTCTTTGGCATAATAAACGCCCTGCCCGTAAGTGGACACCCAAAGTGTTTTGTCTTTAGCTTCAAGTATAGC
>NZ_JBEOKT010000024.1:0-53800 GCF_040278685.1 Pontibacter populi | reverse complement strand
ATATAATTCTAGCGCCGGAATCTTTCCGGTGCCTAAGCGTGTGCGTGAGTCTCCAGACTCACTGTTGCAAACTATAGTATAAGCGAGTCTGGAGACTCGCATTCACAATGCGGCACGAGATGGATTCTCGCGCCAGGGTTAGTAGAGTCAAACTTTCTAACTCTCAAACTTTTTAACTTTCTAACTGACTTATGTTGGATTTCGATAAAATGGGTGGTTTGGTGCCCGCCGTGATACAGGACAACGCAACCGGCCAGGTGCTGATGCTGGGTTATATGAACCAGGAAGCCTTTGAAAAAACGCAACACGAAGGTCTGGTTACCTTTTATTCCCGTTCCAAAAACCGTCTATGGACCAAAGGCGAAACTTCCGGCAACACCCTGCAGGTAGTAACTATAGCCGAAGACTGCGACAACGACTCGCTGCTGATAAAAGTAAAGCCCAACGGGCCAACCTGCCATACTGGTGCTACAAGTTGTTTTGGTGAAGAAGCGACAGCTAAGCGTGTAAAAGCTATTCAGTTCATCGCGCAACTGGAAGAGGTAATACAAGAGCGGAAGTTAAATCCTTCAGAAGGCTCTTATACTAATTTCCTGTTCGAGAAAGGTATAAACAAAATTGCCCAGAAAGTAGGAGAGGAGGCTGTGGAAACTGTTATTGACGCAGTTGCCGGCAAGACAGAAACTATGAAAGGCGAAGCTGCCGATTTACTTTATCACTTATTGGTATTACTTGCTGCTTCGGGACTGGAGTTAGCTGATGTAGTAGCGGTGCTTGAGGAACGTCACAAAAAGTAAGAAGTAAGGTTATTATGTAAAGCAGCCGCAACCATAGTTTTATAGTTGCGGATGTTTTAGTTATTTCTGCTTTATAAAGATTTGAATTGCATCGGCAACTTCTCCGCCTCGTTCTTCCTGCACAAAATGGCCGGCTTTGTATTTGATAACTTTAGCCTCCGGAAATTCTTTTTCCCATTTATCCAGGAAGTTGATTGGCAACAGTTTGTCTTTCTCGCCCCACAGAATAAGCTTGTTTATAGTTCGCAGCTTCTCGCGTTGTTTCCATAGTTCGGCAAAGTAGGAGTTCGATTCGTGCAGGGCTTTTGCAAATTGCCAGGTTCCCATCCTGCTCGTTGCGGTAGCTAATGGTTTTTGGTAATGTAGTTTAAGGTCTTTAGTGAGGTGCTTGCTTTCGTGATAGCCTTGTGGTAACAAAATATTTGGTGAAAAACCCAGCCGCAGGTACAGGAATTTACCTATGCCCCCAGCCATAAATTTGCTTATCTTCATTATCCTGCTTTCATGTTCCAGGCTCCACATCCAGGTATTCAGGATAACTATATTCTTTACATTTTCTGGGTGGCGTATGGCGTAGCGCAAGCCAATTGGTCCGCCAAAATCATGCACAACCAGCGTTATGTTTTTTAGTTGTAGCTGCTCTATAAATTGCTCCAGGTTATCGGCATGCGCTTCAGGGGTATAGCTGAAATCTACAGGCTTTTCAGACAAGCCAAAGCCCAGATGGTCAGGGGCAAGGCAACGGTATGTCCTGCTTAACTGTTTTATCTGTTGCCGCCAAACAAACGACCAGGTAGGAGTACCATGCACGAAAACTACAGGTTCACCTTCTCCTTCATCAACATAGTGTATTTGTCCGGCAGCCAGCTGCACAGTGTGGTGTGCAAACGGGTACAAAATTCGGTCGAGCCATTTTGGTGATTTCATTTTTAAGCGATCTATAGTTAAAACCGGATTATCTTTTATACTTCATGATAAGCAAAGTAGCCACATCGTCGATCGGATAATTTTCGTGGAGCAGGTAATGTTGAGCCAGACCATCCAGAGAAGCAAAGTATAGTTTTGCTTCCAGGTCAGGGAAGGGGATACCGGCTTCTATCAGGTTCTGCTTAATTTGTGTCTCAATGTAAGCTGTTTGCTCTTTCATTTCTGCATTTAGCCTTTGCACAACTTCAGACTGCATTCTGATACCATGAATGAGTCTCCAGAAATCTTTTTTCTCTTTCAGGATCTTCACAGTTTGCCTGATGTGCCGCTCTATGGCCGACATGTTTTGCCATTCAGGAGTTACTTGTTCAAAAGAAACGCGAACATCGGAGGTACCACGTCTGCAAATTTCTACAAGTAGTTCTTCTTTGCTTTTAAAGTAGTTATACATAAGGCCCAGCGAAATGCCTGCCCGCTGCGCTATAGTTCGGATTGATGTAACATCATACCCTTGCTCCGAAAACAGAGCTAAAGCCGTGTCTACCATCAAGTTAATGCTCTGATCCCGCTTAACCTGTGATGTTTTCATATTATGAATGAACGTTTGTTCATAAAAATAGTTGTTTAATCTTGGCTATCAAAGTCTTTTTAAAATGTGAGTACAGTTCATCAGAAATAACACTTTCTCGTATCAGAACAAAAATTATTGTTACATGAGTCGATAAGCGAGTAAGCAAAACAGGAAGTGATTGGCACTGTCACAAACCTTAATAATATGCCAGCCTCTATAAGTGTTGAAAAACCGGCTGTAATAAAAGCGAATGCGAAGTTTATGGGTAGGGCAGCTGTAAAAGCTGCTGTTAAAATGCCGCTTTTGGATAAGAACGGGTATCACACTTTAGTAGCCGAAACCGGAAGTGCACAGCCAGAGCTACTGAAACCGATCCTGAAATCAACAAATTTAATGAGTGTAAAAAGCGGGTCTTTACAAAGTGCCAGCGTAAGTGTAACGTTAAAACGCAGCAACGCTTCCGGAACAATGCGCGTGCTATATCAGAATTTTAAAATCGAGCTGTTATCGGAAAGTGAAGGAAATGAACAGAGCCTGGGCAAAAAGATCATCAGCAAAGCGGCAAATAAGCTGGCTATAAAATCGGATAACCCGGAAGATGGCGAAAAGCCCAGGACAGGTAAAATATACGTTACAAGGAAGAAGATTCACTCTTTTTTTACGTACTGGAAAGATTGCCTTGCCAGTGTTTTTTTGTCGAGTATTGGTCTTAAAGCGTTATCTGAAAAATAAGCTCTGTCTATAGTTTAGTCGATCACTAACCGCGGAATATTAGATGGTAGTCGGGTTAGCAGTTCATAGTTAAGCTGCGTGCTCAGTTCGGCAAAAGAGGCAACCGTTATACTTTCATTTCCCTGGGTGCCGAGCAACACTGCCTCGTCATCTTTCTGTACACCTGGTATATCCGTTACATCTACCATCATCACGTTCATATTTACTATACCTACTACCGCAGCGCGAACTCCCCTGATCAGTACCTGGCCCTGGTTGCTTAGCGTACGACTATAGCCCCAGCCATAACCTACCGGTATAATGCCCAATGTCATGTTGCGTGGTGTCTGGTAAGAACTGCCGTACCCCACATACTCACCCTTCTGGATATGTTTGATGCTCATAATGCGGCTTTTCCAGTTTATCAGTCGGCGCAAAGGATCTTTTTTGATGGTACGCTGGCTAAAAAAATGACTATATGTTTCGGGACTGGGCCAGAACCCATATTGCATAATACCGATCCGCACCATATCCATATGCGTTTCGGGGTAAGAGACCATAGCCGCAGAACAGGCCGAATGCAGTTTTTCCGGTGAGTGACCTGAGTTGATAAGTAGTTCTGATAACTTCCGGAATTGCTGTTGCTGTATTTGTATGCGTTCATGATTCTGAAAGCTTTCTGCGCCGGCAAAGTGCGTACAAACAGCCTTTAGACTTACATGCTCTTTTGTGTCATCTAAGACTCTAATGGCGTGTGCTATAGTTGCGCTGTCAAATCCGGTTCGGTTCATACCTGTTTCAAGTTCCAGGTGGATCTTCGCTTTTTTGCCCAGCTTTTTAGCGATACTTGCGGCTTGCACTAGCCTGTCTGGTTCAAAAACAAAGAATTCTATATCATGCCGTATAGCCCATTCCAGTTCCGGATCATCAATATAGCCCATTATTAATGTGGTAGCCGGTTTTGGTAGAGATTGCTGCAGACGCAGCGCTTCATCTGCGCTGAAAACCGAGAAATGATCTACGCCACACTCCTGCGCTAAGGTAGCAAACTGCTCAATACCATGGCCATACGCATTGCCTTTTATAACAGACGAAAACTGTACACCTGGGCCGATCTCTTGCTTAATAACGTTGATATTGTTTTGTAAAGCTGATCTGCTGATCTCAATATAAGAACTATGAAACATACGGATTTATTTATTCAGGATGTGTTGGACTATGCCATAGAATACGGCGGCGCCGGTTGGTATAAGCTCGTCCGGAAAATCATAGTCGGAGTGATGGAGCTGAGGCTGCTCTGTGCCGGAACCAAGTCCGAAAAAAGCACCTTTATACCTGGCCGTAAAATGGCCAAAATCTTCTGACCATCTGAAAGGCTGTACGGCTTCCTGCACATCAAGTTCGAGGGCTCTTGCTGCCTGTTGTATAGTTTGCACCTGTTTACTGTGGTTCACAGTGGCCGGAAATTCTTCTGTAAAACGGATGCTAAACGTCAGGTTATAGTTGCTGGCAATTTCCTCTACCTGTTTGCGGGTAAGCTCTTTAAGTTTGTTCATGTCATCAGGCTGGTAGGTTCTAAGCGTGGCCATTACAGTAGCAAAACCGGGATTGGTACCAAAAGCTACTTCCCCAAGTCTTGCATGAATAACGGTTAACAACGTCAGGTCCTGGAACTGATCTTTTTGCCGAATGATATGGTTAAAAGCAACTATAATTTCGGACATGGCAAGCCCGGGATTCAAGCCATTTTCGGGTTCTGCAGCATGTGACGATCTTCCATGCAACTCCACGATCATACCGGTAGAGGCTGCAGCAAAAACATCTTCCCGAACAACAACCTGGTGCATCGGCTTGCCGGGTAAATTGTGCAAGGCAAACACATAGTCAGGCTTAAATTCTGTTTCAAAACGTTTGTCCTGCAGCACTGCCCAGGCACCGGCGCCGGTCTCTTCGGCAGGTTGATAGAGCAGAATTACTTTCCCTTTTGCAGGGCGCTGCTGGTGCAGCAGACTTCCCAGAGCAGTAAGTATGGCCATGTGCCCGTCGTGCCCGCACTTGTGACTTATGCTATCTGTTACCGAACTATAGTTAAGCTCTTCATTTGTTTCTGCAATAGGTAAAGCATCCAGTTCAGCTCTGAAAAGTACCGTTGGCCCATCTGTATTCAGCCCGTTAAAAACAGCTGCTACACCAGTTCCACCCAGGTGGGTATAAATTTTATCTGGTTTATAGATTTGAAGGTGTTCTACTATACGTCGTGCGGTTTCTGTTTCCTGGCCGGATAGTTCGGGATGCTGGTGAAGTTCCTGGCGTAATTTAACCAGGTCGGGGAGGTTTTTAAGCTTTTTTTGTTGCATGCAGTCTGTCGTTCGATCTCAGGGTAACTCTAAGATACGAAAAACAAGGCAGGGGTTTGTATAAAGAATGGTCGAACTATAGTTTTAGGTAACAGAACGCCCTTATAATTGACTCGCTTAAACGTTAGTAGTTTTGATCAGCAGCTTTCTGTATTTGGTGAAGATGCTTGATTTTGAAACAAATCCAAGGTATAGTTCTCCGTTCATTACTGGGAGATTCCAGGCACCTGTTTCATCGAACTTTTTCATTACGTCAGCCATGCTGTCGTCGTGCTGCACAGTAGCCGGGGGCTGTGTCATCAGTTCCTGAACCAAAAGGGTGTTATATTTTTCCCGTTTGAACATGATCTCACGCACATTTTCCAGCAATATGATACCTACCAGTTTTTGCTCGGCACTTACCACCGGGAAAAGATTCCGGTGTGAATTAGCGATCACCTCTACCAGGTCGCCAAGGGTAGCCTGGGGCGCAATTGGTTGAAATTCGGTCTCAATTAAATGCCCGATCTTCATGATGCGCAGGATCGTACGGTCTTTGTTATGTGTGAGCAGTTGTCCTTTTTGCGCCAGCTTTTTAGTATCCAGCGAATAGGGCTCAAAGTACTTTACAAGGGCAAATGCACTGGCTGAAACTAACATGAGCGGTATCATAAGTGTATAGCCGCCGGTGATCTCAGCAATAAGGAATACAGCTGTAAGCGGAGCATGCATCACACCGCTGAGGATACCTGCCATCCCGATCATCGTAAAGCTGCCTTCCGGTAATTTACCGGGCTGCAGCAGGTTTATAAAACGGGCCAGAAAAAAGCCGGCATGTGCGCCTACAAACATGGAAGGTGCAAAGTTCCCTCCATTGCCACCGGCCGATATAGTGCAGGTTGTTGCCACCACTTTTATCAACGCAAGCACTCCTATAAAACCAAGCAGTAACCATTCGTTCTCTCCAAAAATAGCGAACGGACTGCCCTGTATTAAATTCCCGGCACTATTACTTTCCAATAGCTTTATACTGTTATAACCTTCTCCGAAAAGCGGTGGAAAAAGCATGATCAGCAGACCAAGAATAGCGCTCCCTATAAAGGCTCGTTTATAAACCTGGTTATTAAAAGGCTCAAATAGGTCTTCAATTTTATGCACCATCCGCGTATAGTAAACCGACAGAAATCCGCAGAAAATACCCAACAAAATAAAATAAGGTAACTGACTGGCAGTAAAGTCCTGCACTGAACTGAAGTAAAACAGGATATCTTCCTGCAGAATAATTCTGGAGCATAAAGCACCTACCACAGCCGAGATAATGAGTGGTATAAACGCTGTGATACTAATGTCTGTCAGCAAAACCTCAATGGCAAAAAGTACCCCGGCAATTGGTGCATTAAATACGGCCGCTATACCAGCAGCAGCGCCGCAGGCAAGTAGCAAGGTTCTGTCACGGTAGTTAAGGTGGTAGTCGCGGCCAAAGTTAGACCCAATGGCTGAACCAGTTACAACTATAGGAGACTCCAACCCGGCAGAACCACCGAATCCGGCAGTAATACCACTGGTGATCACATGTGAGTACATTTTATGCCGCTCTACGATGCTGGATTTTTGGGAGATCAGGAACAGGATGTTGGCAGTACCCCGGCCCAGCTTACCGTTTAAGAATACGCGAACTATAAATACGGTCAGCAGTATACCGAACATCGGGAAAAGAACCAGCCAATAAGGTTGCTCAAGCAAGCGGTTACTGTAACTTATCAGTACCTGTATGTAATGCACCAGTGTTTTAAGCGCGACCGCAGCCAGGCCAGCTGTAAATCCGACCAACACACTTGAGATCAGTACAAAATTGCGGTCTGAGGTGTGCCGGCGCAACCAAAGCAGGGGTATTTTATACTTTTTTAGATAAGACATGTAAAGGCAGCAGGTAATACATTTTATTGATAAGCGGCCTCAAAGATAGCAACTTACTATCCTAAGCTCAAGTTATGACCGGATTTGCTCACTTACTCGTTTTATTTCGCATGGTTGCCCGAACCCCGGATACGTTTTTTCAGTTATAGTTTTGATTAGATCACCGAACTAAGCATGGCTCAGATAAAAGACTTAAGTGGATACCTGGTACAAACAGAGGCGCGTGGCCCCTTTGATATCATCGGGGATGTGCACGGCTGTTTTGATGAGTTGCATGAGTTGCTTCAGAAACTGGGTTACGAGGTAGATTTTGATAAAAAAGAAAGCCGGTTTACTGTTACGCCACCCAAAAATCATAAAGCGGTTTTTGTGGGAGACCTGGTAGACCGCGGCCCTGATTCGCCTAGAGTGTTACACCTTGTTATGGATATGGTGGAGGCTAAACAGGCGTATTGTGTTAGCGGTAACCACGATGACAAACTATACCGTAAGCTGGTAGGCAGAAATGTGCAGGTGCGGCATGGGTTGGAGCTAACAATGGAGCAGCTCAGCCATTGCAGCACAGCATTTGTAACCCGTGTCCGTGATTTTCTGGCTAATTTACCGCATCATATTCTGTTGGATGAAGGCCGCCTGGTAATTGCGCATGCAGGGTTGGCGGAACACCTGCATGGCAGTCACAACCGTTCTGTGCGCGACCTGTGCCTTTATGGCCCCACCACCGGCGAAACAGATCAGCATGGCTTGCCTGTACGATTAGACTGGGCAGCTAACTATACCGGGCATGCTATTGTTGTTTATGGCCACACACCTGTCTACGAACCATGCTGGCGTAACAATACCATCAACATTGATACCGGCTGTGTTTTTGGCGGCAAGCTTACATCTCTTCTGTATCCCGACCATATTCTAAAATCTGTGCAGGCCCATAAAACCTATGCTGAGTCTGTAAGGCCGTTTCTGCAACAAAATACAGCTATCGGTTCAGTCAACTATTGAGTCCTTGGATTTGTCTTCGAGATCCTGCAGGTCTTCCCGTTCCATATAATCCTTAAATTCATGCAGGTTCGTACGTTTCCAGAATGGGATCCGGGTTTTTACAGCAGTGCGACTGATAACATGAGCAGCCACTGGGGATGTTATAAAAATAAAGAACAGTATCAGCAACACTTTAAGCAGCACATCAGCCTTGTTAAAGTAAACGCTTAACCCTATTAATATAAGGCCCAGACCAAGTGTAGAGCCTTTCGTTATAGTTGACATCCGGGTATAGAAATCAGGGAAGCGCAACAGGCCTATGGCAGAAAGAAGCATAAAAACTACGCCGGCTAGTATAAGTATCGAACTGATTATTTCGTGAAGCTGATGTACCATATGGTGCTTTTTTAGTGCTTTGATTTTAAAAGGTAATAAGCAAAGGAAATAGATCCCAGGAAGCCGAAAATGGATAGGATGATAGCTACATCTATAAAGTCTTCGTTACCGGTCAGTTCTGCATAAACAGCTATTATACCGATTATGTTAGCCACTATAGCATCAAACGATGTGATGCGGTCTGGCAGCGAAGGCCCCATAAAGAACCGGATAGCAGCCATCGTCATAGAAATGGCAAGTGCTGCCAGAGCTATCTGTAAAGTAATACTGAATAAACTCATGCGATCAGTTCCATAATTCGTTTTTCAAACCCGTCTTTAATCTCTTGTTTTAGTACTTCTACACCACCTGCGGGTACGTAAAGCGAATGGATGTACAGCAATTTTTTATCGGGGCTAATATCTATGCTGAGCGTGCCTGGGGTTAGGGTTATAATACAGGCGAGCATTGTGATCTCAAAATCTGAACGAACAGTAAGCGGAAGCGCAATAAGCGTTGGCTGCATATGATACTTTAGTGTTAAGATATCGTGTGCGATTCGGAGATTTGCAGTTATAAACTCTTTTGAGAAATGCAGGAACAGTAAAAACGCTTTGGGCAGTTTCCTGAAATAGCTCCGCTGATAAATAAACGATGAAAGCCACAGCAGCAGAAAAAGGATAGTACCAACTATAGATGCTTTTATAGCAGTGCCTTCGTAAGGTGTGTGGCTAAAGAACAGGTAACTACCCACCACTGTCAGTATAATATGTGTAACGAGTGTTTTCATGTTACCTGTTTAGTACGGCATTTATGTAAAGGTCGGTGTGCTGTAGTTGTTCCGCTGCCCTGTAAACTAACCCAACTATAACTTCGGCATAAAAACTGATGAACAGGATGCAGGTTATCAGGAATATGACGGGCGCATAAAGCAAACCTTTTGTAAGGTTATCAGGTAGGGCAGGGGTAGGCAGATCCAGATCAACAGGGGCCTTTTTCCAGAACACTTCATTCCAGATCTTGGTCATCGAGAATAAAGTAAGAATACTGACCCCCAGCGATATTAAGATTATAGTGTAATCACCGGCTTCAAAACCTGCTTTGGCCAGCATAAACTTTGCCCAGAAACCAGAAAGAGGAGGTATACCTGCCAGCGAGAAAGCTGAAACCAGAAACAACCCGGCCAGGACAGGGTGCTTCAGATAGTTACTTCCTAACACTTTCAGATCAAAAGATCCGTTAAGTCTGCCTACTACACCGCTTATCAGGAATAGGTTGGTCTTAACCAGTATGTTATGCAGTATAAAAAAGATAGTACCTGCCAATGAGAGAGTTGTAAATATGGCAAGCCCCATGATCATGTATCCTATCTGGCTGATTATGTGGAAGGATAATATCTTTCTGAAATCATATTGCGCGGCTGCCCCCAACACTCCTATAACCATTGTAAAACCGGATATTATGGTAAACAATAGCAGGATAAGAGTTTGGTCAACTATAAAGATGAGGGTAAAAAGCCGGATCAGCGCGTAAACGCCTACTTTAGTTATCAGGCCGCCTATATACGCTGAAATGGCTATGGGTGGTGTGTGGTAAGAGGCTGGCAACCAGAAAAAAAGCGGAAAAACAGCTGACTTTATACCTAATGATATGATAAAGAACATACCTGCCATCAGGAAAAGACTGTTGTTTTCAGCAGGCCTACGAACTATAATTGCCAGTTCTGCCATGTTTAACGAACCTGTTAAACCATAAACCACACCTATGCCTGTAAGGAGCAGCCCCGAAGCTAAAAAGTTTATAGTTACATATTTAATAGCACCTTCTAACTGTGGCCTTGTTCCACCTAAGGTTATAAGCACAAAGCAACTTATAAGCAAAACCTCAAACCACACAAACAGGTTAAAAATATCGCCGGTAAGGCAGGCTCCGCTTACGCCAAGCTGGAGCATGTGCAGTAGCGGATAATACCCATATAGTTGCCTTTGTATTTTTAGACCCCTGAAAGAATAGATAAAAACGGCTGCACCTGTAACAGACGCGGTCAGCACCATCAGGCAACTGAAAAGGTCAGCAACCAGTGTAATGCCATACGGAGCGGGCCAGTTTCCTATCTGTGTTTTAAGTATGCCATAGGTGTGCACTTCGTATAAAAGAATGCCAGTGGCTAAAAGCAGTGCTGCGTTTATAATACTCCCGACAACCTTCTGAAGCAACACTCTTTTCCAGCAGAATAAACAGAGTATAGCACCGTATAACGGTAGCAGCAACGGCAATATCAGTAACAGGTGGTGCAGTTGCGGCATACTTCTGTCAGTCTTTATGTGTTGTATCTAATTTGTCTGTATTATTTAGGTCATCGAGGCTGTTGGTGCCAAAGGCCTGATATATTCTTTTAATGAGCACTATTGAAAAAGCCTGTATACCAAAGCCTATAACTATAGCCGTTAATAACAGTGCCTGAGGTACAGGATCTGCAAATGGTTCTGTAGCTACCTGTGCATCATCAGGTATTATTGGTGCTAAGCCGCGACTAAGCCTGCCTACCAGAAACAAGAACAGATTTGTGGCAAGCCCGAACAACATCATCCCCAGTATCAGTTTAAAAAAATGCCGGTGAAGGATCAGGTATAAACCAGTGGCATAAAGCAGCCCGATAATGAAAGGCATCAGTAGTTCCATAGTTTATTCCTCAGACATTACAAACGTTATCTTTAGCACAATACCTAATACAAGCAGGTAAACACCTATATCAAATAAAATGGGAGTGCCAGGTTTTCCGATAACAGGTATCACAAAGTCTGCCCAGAGCGAAGACATGTACGGACCTTGTGTAAAGAACCCTAAAAAACCACTGGTAGCTGCCAGTAATAACCCTGTTGCTATAATGTAAATGGGCTCTATCTGCATCATCCGGTGTTCCCATTTCCACTCACTGGCTAGCTTACGCCGGTGCATTGCGTTTACACGCTGCATGTGGTAATTGTAGCGTGAGCGGGTATAGTGATCTATTTCCTTGCCAACTATAAGCGTTAACTTTAAGTAGTGCTTCAGAGTTTGTTTGGAACCATATGTCATGACATATAATATAAAACCTATAGAACCGATGAGACCGCCGATAAAGCCACCTCCCGGGTGGTTGTGCCCCCTGAAAAGGATGTATAGAGAAAAGACCTGGAAAACCGGTATAAGTAACCTGATAGCTGTAGCAAGAATGATGGTTCTCATAGTCAGTCTCCTTTCTCAAGTCTTAATTTAAGTAAGGCATAGATACCGATAGCGGCTACTGCCAGCACTGTAATTTCTCCCAATGTATCCAGCGCCCTGAAGTCAACCAGTATTACGTTTACAATGTTTTTGCCTTTCCCCAGCAGGTAAGCATTATCTCCATAGTATTTTTTTAGCTCTGATGTTAATGGGAACTGTTTTACAAGCAGCACTATATAAGTCATGGTTGCTCCGAAAAGCAGCGAGATAACTACAAATGTGATACGTTGCCTGGCGTGCGTCAGGTATCGGAAGGCAGGAAGTTTATGTAATACCAGTACAAAAATGAGTACAGTAAGGGTTTCGATAAGTAATTGGGTGGCAGCTATATCCGGAGCTCCGAACAGTATGTATACGAGTGCAACGGTATAGCCCATAATGCCAAGCACGGCAATAGCAGTTAGCCTGGAACGTGTTTTTAGCACAGTGACAAGAACCGGGAAAACAAGCAGCACCAACAGCCATTCATGCAACTGTACCTCCTGTAGAAGGTATAGTTTTTCGTAAAGTAGCAGGGGCGGGCTGTTATACCAGATTGCAAATACCAGCAGCACAACCTGCGACATTATTATAGATGCTATATAGAGGCGCAGATACCCGTTTTGTATAGTTGCTGTAACATACCTGGCACCTGTCTGAAGCCCTTTTATAGTTAGAAAATACAGTTTATTAGGCCCGTAAGTGTAGAGTACACTAAAATTGGATGTTAATTGTCCGAAAGATTCTAAATAACGGTAAACTATAAAACCTGCGAGTAACGTAAGGATACTAAGCCCGAGTATAGGCGTAAAACCATGCCAGAGACTGAGTGTAAAATCTGAAGGATGCCCTAGTACAGCTGATGCAGACAGGTTTAGTAACGGGGAAACAAGCAGGCCGGGCATAAATCCAAAGGCAATTGATATAAGCCCAAGTAAAAGTGGCGGAAAAGCCAGTGCCTTTGAATCGGGGTGCAGCAGTTGGGAAGGTGCATTACGGTTGCGCCAGAAAATGCGGTACCCGGTTATGAAAGCTACAGCTACAAAGATAACCCCTGTAAAGAAAGAGAACAGCAGCAGCAACCAGGATGAGGCAGAGCTGGCTTCGTATAGTAGTTCTTTTGCAATAAACCCAAAAAAAGGCAGCACGCCTGCCATAGACAGAGATGCCAGCAGCGCAGCTACGGCCGTAAAAAGCATCGGTTTAAGTAAACCCTGAAGATGATGGTAATCTCGGGTGCCCGTGGCGTGGTCTAAATTGCCGGCAACCATAAACAGAGCTCCTTTGTATAGTGCATGAGCCAGCAAAAAAACAACCATTGCCTTTATTGCCTCTTCAGTGCCTATACCAATAAATGATACCAGTAGGCCCAGAGCACTTATGGTGGTATAAGCAAGGATCGCTTTAAGGTCCGAATGTTGAAGCGCCAGATAGGCGCCTAATAAAGCTGTAACTGTCCCGGTTATAGTTAAACTATATTGCCAGACGTCGGTGCCGCCTAATACAGGAGCCAGCCTGGCCAACAGGTATACACCTGCTTTAACCATAGTTGCCGAGTGAAGATAAGCACTAACAGGTGTAGGCGCTGACATGGCATTTGGCAACCAGAAATGGAAAGGAAACTGTGCAGATTTGGTAAAGGCACCTAACAGAATAAAGAGCAGCAACGGCAGGTATAAACTATCAGAAACGATCAGGCTACTCCGGTTAATGAGATCAGGAATACTATACGTGCCACTTGCAGCACCCAGTAATATAAAACCTGCCATTAAAGCTAACCCACCTAAACCTGTTACTAATAAAGCCTGCAAGGCCGCATTACGCGATTCTTCCTTCTCATGCCCGAAGCCTATCAGCAGGTAAGAGCTGATACTGGTCAGCTCCCAGAAAATGAATAAGCTGATAAGGTTACCTGCTGTAACTACACCCAGCATGGCCATCATAAAAAGGGTTAAGTACAGGTAAAACCGGCCTAATTTAGGATGATCGTGCAGGTAATGCGCGGCATAGAACATGATAAGTGCCCCAAAAACCGTTATCAGGAAACAAAAAAGCAGCGCTAACCCATCTATATAAAAATGGAGCTGTACACCCAGAGAAGGTACCCAGTCATGCGTAATTGAGTAGGTATTTCCGGCTAACACACCTGGTAAGAAGGTATTGTAATATAAGAGCAGCAAGAGAGGCAGAAGTACCTGTGGGATAAAAATATACTTACCAAGAAACCGGTGTAACACAGGAACTGTAAATGCATATAAGAACCCTCCCAATAAAAAGTATAGCATGTTCTCCGGCTTTATGTAAATTTTTAGCCACTACTTGCGTACGGTTACATATCAGGTAATACATCATAAGAATATTTAAGTTTCAGTACGTCAATAATATATAACAGCCTGGCAAACTATAGTTTGCGAAAGAACATCACACAAAATAAAACTGTATGGAACCCCTTAAAAACCTGCTGGTAGGGCTGGACTTAACGGAAATGGACGAAACGCTGATAATGTATACAGCTTTTTTGTGCAGCCGGCCCGGTATTGAAAACGTTTTCTTTGTACATATCCGAAAACAGAGCGATATTCCAGAAGAAGTGATTGACAGCTTTGGGAAGCATCGTCTGACGGAAGACGAAAGTATAATGCAGCACATAAAAACAAGGGTTGCTGAATACTTTGGTCAGTTAACGCATATACAGACAAATGTGCACCTGGCAGAAGGTGCTCCATTAAAAGAGATGCTGAAGTGGGCTAAAGAGAAGGAGGTCGACCTGTTTATAGTTGGACGTAAACTACGATTGCATGGCAGTGGCGTACTTTCAAAGAAACTGCTTCGTAATGGCAGGACAAGTGTGCTTTTTGTACCCGAAACCGCGGAGCCTAAATTAAACCGCCTGGTAGTAAGTATCGATTTCTCGGATTACTCCATGATGGCACTGGACCAGGTACTCCATTCTGCCTTAGCCCGGCCAAACCTTGAGATCATTTGTCTGCATGTATATGAAGTGCCGACAGGCTACATAACCTTAGGTATCAGGTATGAAGATTTTGAAGAGCGTATGCGCCGTTTTGCAGAAGATAAGTTTGATACAGTTGTGGCACGGTTTCCGGAGCTTAAAGAACGGGCGCAGCTTAAATTGGTTAAACAGGAGCAAATGGACGATATAGGAGAACTAATAGTGATGGAGGCAAAGCGGGCACGTGCCGATATGTTAGCTATAGGGGCAAAAGGGAAAAGTGCCGCTGCTCTATTTGTGCTGGGCAGTGTAACCGAAAAGCTGCTGGATAAAGATACCGATATCCCGCTTGTAGTGTTTAAAAAGAAAGATGAAGAAATAGGTTTCCTGGATGCCCTAATCGGGTAAAACAGTTTAAACCTAACTATAAATGCTTTACTAAGGAAGTATCCCCAGGCTCTGCCATTCCTTTGTTGGTAGTTCCAGGTCTTTTATGTAGCCGTGTTCAATATCAAGCACCCAGCCATGTACAGACGGAAATTTTTCTGTTTTGTATGCCCGGTGCATAACAGATGTGGTGCAGATATTTTTTACCTGTGCTATCACATTCAATTCTGAGAGCTTATTCAGCTTTTCTTTTTCAGTTGGAAGGCTGTCTATTTCCTGGCGGTTCTGCATGTAGATGTCGCGGATCGGGCTTACCCAGTTCTCTACTACACCTGTGGCAGTACCTTTGTAAGCCGCTTCTACACCACCGCAGCAGTAATGCCCGCAAATAACAATGTGCTGCACATCCAACGCTTCTACGGCATATTCCAGCACTGCCAGTAAGTTCATGTCCGTCAGCGATACCTGGTTTGCTACATTACGGTGTATAAAGAGCTCGCCGGGTTCTGTCTGAGTAAAACTGGAAATCGGCATACGGCTATCAGAACACCCGATATACAAAAACGGAGGCTTTTGCCCCTGGGCCAGTTGCTTAAAATATCCAGGAGTCAGTTCAAGCTTTTCAGCTACCCATTTACGGTTATTATTTATCAGATCGGCGTACTCGTGGTAGTGCATGTACTTTGCAGTTTAGGTAGTTTGCAGCTGAACTATACGCAGCTATCCGGCAAATATAGACAAGAATATTTAAGCTGGGATAAGTTTACACCAGCTACACGATCTCTTTGTTGATGTACCTGGAATTTAAGATGCTAAGCGCACCCATATACCGCAAGCTAAACTGCAACACATCGCCAACTTTATAGTTCTTCTCATTAACGCCAAGCTCTACCACCAGCATATCCGAACTGGCACCAACTACTGTCAGATCATCTTTGGGTAAAAGGAACTTTGGATTCACGTCCAGCAACCCAATATCCAGTATGGCGCGGTGCGATGTTTTACCATACAGGCTTTCGTCTATCTCATAATTGTCACCACTCGGGTTCTCAGCCAGTATGCCGTCCGGTATCATAGGTTTTTCAGTGAGCTCAATTATCTCGGCGCATAACTCGAACACGTCATCATGCATGCCTTCAAAAGTTTCGCCGGTAAACAGGTTAAGTCCGAAAAACAGCGCTTCCCCGATCCTGAAATGGTTGATACCCTTGGGTAGTTGATGCGTAAAAAGTAAAGGTATTGTTACCGAAGTACCCCCTGAAACCCACGGTATGTTTTTGTTGAATTTAGTCTCGATGATCTGTTTGTAAAGGCTTAATTGCACCAGTTTGTCGCGGGTTGGCATTACCCCGTGCAGGCAGTTGAAATTAGCGCCCAACCCGATCACTGAAATGCCGGGCAGTTCAAATACCTTTTCATAAAAGCCAACCAGTTCTTCGCCCATCACACCTTCGCGCAGGTCGCCCATCTCAATCATGATGATGATCTTGTGCAGCTTATTTTGTCGTACAGCTTCCGCTGATAGCAATTTTATGATCTCATACTCGGTCTGGAAGCTAACGTCGGCAAACTCTATTATCTCAGGAATGCTTTTTTTAGGGGCCGGCTTAATGTAAACCGTCTGTACATCGGGCGCTACTTTTTTAATGGCTTTGAGGTTGGTTACACGCGAGTCATGTATCTCTTTTACGCCTAAGGCCAGTACTTCTTTCAAGAATTTTTCTTCGCCGCACAGCAGTTTGGTTACGATGCCCCAATCTATGTTGTGCTCCTTAAATACCTTGTCAATGTGGCGATAATTGTGTTGTAATCTGTCACGGTACAGCTTTAAAACTGCCATAGTTTATCGTTGTAGTCTATACTCTAAATACTTGTTCGTAAAGCCCATTTTCTCGTACAGATGGCGGGCCGGGTTTTGTGGTTCAACATGCAGGGCTATACTGCCCGACACAGTTTCGGTTGCCAGTTGCACCAGCTTTTTGCCAACACCTTTTCCACGCTGGTTGCCATGTACTGCTACATATACCAGTATGTTCTCAGGTATATACCCGCTCATGCCGGTATTGTTCAGGATAAGGGCACCTACTACTTCTCCATTTTCGCGGGCTTCCAGCACGGCGCCGCCTTTCCCTTCGGCTGTAGATAGCGCATAGTCCATGCACTTGGCAATGTCTTCCCGCTTATCGCCATACTCATCTAAATGCTTGAAAAGGAAATCCAGTATCTCGTCCCGGTTTATACCTGTGTTGTTTTCAGGGGTATAGACGTTGTAGTGGAGACTGTTGTTCTCTGCCATGTTTTGTTCTTGTTTTTGTTGGGATATAAATAAGTTAACGTGATATAGATAATGCAGGACGCAGATAAGCCGAAGAAGTTAGGGTCTAGGCCAAATGGCAAGCGGAACGATAGGTTTATAACTGGCAAATAGACGATACTGTTAGCGGCTATAGTTTGCTGCAGTAAACTATAAAGTTCCGGGTTGCCCAGGCTGCTCCAGTTCTGTTGCAGCGTTGCCGGGAAGTAACTATAAATGGAGCCGGCTATAGTTTGCAGGTTGGCATTTTCATCTATAGTTGTAAGAATCGTTGTCTGCAGTAAAACAGTCACTATACCACCCATCAGCATCGCCCAGAAAGCAGCCACATTGCTGCGCCGTTTCCAGAACAGCGCTCCGATGATCGGCACAAATAAGCCTGAAACCATAAAAGCATATGAGTACAGCATCAGGTCAAGTACATTGGTCATCATGGTAGCCAGCCAAAGCGCCAGAGCACCAACTATAAGTGTAACCACTTGTGATAACCGTAATGTCTCGGGGGCATCCTGGTCTGTTTTCCTGAAGTGGCTGATGATGTCCGTAACGATGTTCCCGGATGAAGCCATCAGGCAACTATCTGCAGTGGATAGAATGGCCGAAAAATAAGCCGACAGCATCAGTCCTGTTAAACCAACTGGCAACACGGTGCGAAGCAACATGGGTAAACCGGTTTCAGGGTCGGTTATAGTTCCGCCTGCTACATTTACAAACATGCCTTGCTCTGCCGCAACACGGGCCAGTAAACCCAGCATCACCCCCATAAACGCCATGATCGGCCACTCAAACAACCCGGCCAGGTACCAGGCGCGGCGTGCTGTTCTGGTGTCGCGACAGGCATAAATGCGCTGGTACAGGGTCATCCCTACAAACCAGATCGGTATAATGGTAATGGCCCAGTTCACGATCTGTTGCCAGGTAATATTGGTTAGGCTTAGAAACTCAGCTGGCAATGTCGTACGGATAGCCAACATACTCCGGGCTGATTGCTCAGACAACCATTGCCAACTGGTAATGTTAGAAAAGGTAAGTTGCTCCAGACCGCCGACAGCCAGGAACGAGACCGGCAACCCGATAAAGATCAAGCCGCCCATAAGTATGGCCCACTGAATAGTGTCGGTATAAATGACGGCTTTCATGCCACCCATAACGGTATAAACTACCGCAATTACACCCATTATCAGCAGTGCTGTAGTAAGGTCTAAACCGGTTATAGTTCCACTGGCAAGTTTGGCCCCGGCCAGTATCTGCGAACTTGTAAAACCCGTGTAGCCAATGGCCGAAATGATGCCTGCCAGTAAAGCCACACGCCTGTTAAAGTAATGACCAAAGATCTGAGGGAAGGTTAGAAAGCGGCTGAAGGCAGGGTTATCTTTTACTTTCGGTATCAGGAAGACTGCAGCCAGCCACGCACCCAGCAAGCCGGTAAATAACATCCAGGAACCCGAAAGTCCCATAACAAAACCTAACCCACCTAAGCCAATCGAAAAGCCGCCACCAACATCTGTGGCTACTACCGATAACCCTATATGCCCGCTGCCCATAGTTCGGCCACCTACATAGTAATCGTCGGCACCTTCGTTCTTTTTCAGGAAATAAAAGCCAACACCGAGCATGGCCAGCATATAGATGACAAAAATAGATAGGTCTATGAAATGCATTTATTAGTAAAGTATAATTATAAGTTTTAGTTTGGAGTTGCTGTTATGTCTAAGTTAATCAAAAATAGGCTAAAATCACAGTTTTTTGGAGTTTAGCATGCTTGGTAAACATTAAAGACTGATTTTGCGCGGTTGGTTTTGTGCAAAATACTACAAGTAGGAGAGTAGCCTGCTTTTTGACAACAGCTATTATTTTACAGCTTATTTATTAGGTGAGTCCTATTTTTAAAACTATTACAAAAGACCGGCAAATAGCTGATCGACTTACCTGAAAAATACATAGATTTTACCTCTTAAATGCCAGGTTTTTGAAGGTGTCAAAAATCAATTTTATAGCAAAGCTTTGGTTCAGAAATCAGACATTATTACGATGTGCAACTATAGGTTTATAATGTGCAGAGAATTCCTGGGAGTATAAATTTATCCGGAATTTAGTATATTTATTACCTGACTATGGTTTTGTTACGTATCTTATAGAGTATTAACCTCTTACACGCGATCCCAACCATTATGACAAAAGCATTTTTCCCAATGTTGCTTTGTCTTTTAAGCTGCTTTCTGGTACAGCCGGAAGCGAGGGGGCAAACTATAGCTCAAGATACCGCATACTTTACCGGCAAAACCAAAAAGATCAAGGTCCCATTTAAGCTGGTTCACAATCTTATCGTTATTCCTGTAAAAATAAACGATTCCAAACCACTCAATTTTATTCTCGATTCGGGTGTTAACAGTACACTTATTACGCAGCTGGACTATAGCGACAGCATTAGTTTAAATAACTCCCGCAAAATAACGGTTCAGGGTTTAGGAGAAGGTTTTTCATTAGAAGCTCTTATTTCGAATGGTAACAACATGTACCTCCGCGAAATTGAAGGAGTGAACCACGAAGTGTATGTATTACTTGAAGATGTATTTAACCTGTCTACCCGTATGGGAATGCCGGTACATGGCATCATCGGGTATGATATTTTTAAAAATTTTATAGTTAAGATTAACTATAACACGCATGTTATAACACTCTACCGACCAGATGCTAAGATCAGGATCAGTAAAAAAGCTGAAGTGCATAAGCTGTCTATAGAGGATTGCAAAGCATATGTGTATGCTAAAGTGCGACAGTATAACGGTGATTCTTTAAACGTAAAACTGGTAGTTGATACAGGCGCCAGCCATTCGTTGTCGTTGTATTTGCCAACTAACGATAAACTAAAACTACCACCAAAAGTAATGGAAGCCTACCTGGGTCGTGGACTAAGCGGGGATATACACGGAAAGATAGGCAGGATAAACAGTATGTCGATTGGCAGATACCAGTTCCAGGACCTGCCTGCATCTTACCCTAATGAGCAGGCAATCCGGGTAGCCCTGAACATCGCAAACCGGAACGGAAATCTTGGCTCTGATATATTGAAGCGCTTCACTGTTATTTTTGATTATCCGCATAACCGCCTGGTGTTAATACCAAACCATAAATACAAACAGCCTTTCAGTTACAACATTGCCGGTTTTGAGGTAAGCACGCCCATGCCCGGGTTTAACGTTTATGTCGTATCTAATGTATCCGAAAACTCAGCAGCGAAAGAAGCAGGTATAAAACAGGGAGATCAGTTAATGGCTATAAATGGCAAAACCTGCAACGACCTGGATCTGAACCATGTGCTCAATTTATTGGATGGTAAGCCAGGCAACCAGTTACGGCTCACTTTCCATCGGAATTCTATTCCTTATACTGTAACACTTACGCTGCAGAACAGGATCTAAGACTGAGCCGGCATCTTCTGAAGATCCTGAATGATCTGTAGGATCAATAAAATACCAGCCATCACGATCAGTAAAATTCCAGCATAAAATCTCGCTTTTGGCACTGGTTGCTGTTCAAGGTCTCCAAACTCGTTCACGCGTTTAAAACGCAGGCTTGTAAGCAGTAGGCCGTTACCAAAACTCAGCCAGATGGCAGCAGTAAGGGGCTGGCCCAGCATAACAAGTGTAACAAGCCCAATTGCAGAAAATAAAATGCCGATCATCACCGGCAGGTTCAGGTTTCTCATCATGTAAAGCAGAAAAGCTGCAAGTTAATCCATATCAGCCAATTTCTATACTTTAACTACCGGTGCAGCACAAACTATAACTTACCTATATGATGTATAATTTTTAATTGAATTTTAAAGCGATTGTTGGAAAAACAATTTTTTAGTGAAAACATTTGCACTGCTTTAGAAGTAAAAAAGCAGCCAGACAGTATATCCGCTTACTAAACAAATGAAAAAAAAGGTCCTTTTATCTGGTGCCGAGCCAACGATAAAACACGCTGCCACTAAGCGTGCGACTTTTTCTGTCCGCGTATGCAGGGCAGTTTTCAGGTGCGCCTTTTCTTCATTCAGGTGCAGGCCCTAGGCCGACGTTTTCTCGGATCGCCTATGCGGTGATCCTGCCTCACAATCACTAAAATATTTCCGGGAACACAATGCGTAAGCTCAGCTTTTTCGAAAGGCAGCTCAAGGCATTTGCACATTCCAAATTTTACTAATTCCGGCTTTAGGTGCCGCTTTACTGTATTTTTTCCTTAGATGACCAATTTACCCGACTTTATAGTTGCTGTGGCTGATGAGCGCCACGTGGGTTATGCGCAGACTATCTGCGATGAGATGGAAGCTTCTGCCAAGGCGCGCGGCACCGGTATTGCCAAACGCAAGCCCGAATATGTGGCCCAGAAAATGGCGGAAGGCAAAGCTGTTATCGCCCTGCACCCGGACGGGAAGTGGGCTGGTTTCTGCTATATTGAGACATGGGGACACGGCAACTATGTGGCAAACTCCGGCCTTATAGTTTCACCGGAGCTTCGTAAAAGCGGCCTTGCCAGCAAGATCAAACAGAAGATATTTGAACTGTCGCGCACCAAATACCCTGATGCCAAAATTTTTGGCTTGACTACCGCGCTGGCAGTTATGAAGATCAACTCTGGCCTGGGTTACAAGCCTGTTACTTACTCAGAGTTGACTGATGATGAAATGTTCTGGAAAGGTTGCCAGAGCTGCGTGAACTTTGAGATACTTCAAGCCAAGAACCGCAGCAATTGCCTGTGCACTGCCATGTTGTTTGACCCAGCTAAGGAGCAGAATTTTATGCCTTTGCCAATTATGGAACAGAAGCCAGCTGCTAAAACCAACAGCCTGCAGGAGCGTTGGGTACGTTACCGTCAGCGCCTGGCCTTGCAGCCAATTGTATTACCGGAACAGGAAAAAGATAAGAACAAGCAAGCCTCCTAAAGGCTACCAATGTATAATTTATAGTTATGAAGAAAGTTTTGTTAGCCTTTAGCGGCGGTCTCGATACATCATATTGTGCTATTTACCTGTCGCAGGAACTGGGGCTTGAAGTGTATGCTGCCTTAGTAGATACTGGTGGTTTTTCAGCTGAAGAAATCCAGGAAATAGAGCGCCGCGCTTATAGTTTAGGTGTAAAACAATTTACACACCTGGATGAGAAAGAAAGCTACTACAAAAGTTGCATCAAGTACATGATATTCGGCAATGTGCTGAAGAACAATACCTATCCATTATCGGTAAGTGCGGAGCGCGTAACGCAGGCTTTAAGTATAGCCAACTTTGCGAAGAGCATCGGGGCAGATTACGTAGCGCACGGCAGCACCGGAGCCGGTAACGACCAGGTCCGTTTCGACATGGTTTTCCAGGCGATCATCCCGGATGTAGAGATCATCACCCCGATTCGTGACATGAAGCTGTCGCGCGAAGAGGAGATCGAATACCTGCGCAAGCATGGCGTGGAAATGGACTTCACCAAAGCACAATATTCTATAAATAAAGGCATCTGGGGTACATCAGTAGGCGGAAAAGAAACACTTACATCGCACCTGCCTTTACCTGAATCTGCTTACCCAACGCAGCTTACAAAGCAGGAGCCGGAGCGCGTAACTATAGTTTTCAAAAACGGTGAGCCGGTTGGCTTGAACGATGAAGTTTTTGAAAGCCCGGTACAGGTAATACAGCGTTTACAGGAAATTGCCGGTCCGTTTGCGATTGGCCGTGACATACACGTGGGCGATACGATCATCGGCATTAAAGGCAGAGTTGGTTTTGAAGCTGCTGCACCTATGGTGATCATCAAAGCACACCATACTTTGGAAAAGCACACGCTTACCAAATGGCAACTATACTGGAAAGACCAACTGGCTACCTGGTACGGTAACTGGTTGCACGAAGGGCAGCTGCTGGACCCAACGATGCGCGATATTGAAGCTTTCCTGGAGAGTACACAGCAAACGGTGACGGGTAAAGTACATGTGCTGCTGGCACCTTATCGCTTCCAGGTGGAAGGCATTGAAAGTGCACACGACCTGATGAGCGACAAATTTGGCAGTTATGGTGAAATGAACCGCGCCTGGACAGCCGATGACGTGAAAGGCTTTACAAAAATATTTGGCAACCAGACCAAACTATACCACAACGTAAATAACACCACCGACGCATGGGCGAGCAAAAAATAAAAGCGGGCATTATAGGTGGAGCGGGTTATACAGGTGGAGAATTGCTTCGCCTGTTGCTGAACCATCCGAATGTGGAGCTGACCTTCGTGCATAGCAAAAGCCAGGCAGGTAAGCCTGTACATGCTGTTCATGCTGATCTTTTAGGAGAGACCGAACTATACTTCAGCGACTCATTTCAGCAGGAAGTTGACGTGCTGTTTTTGTGTGTGGGCCACGGCGAAGCAAAGAAGTTTTTGGCTGAGAATACATTTGTTGAAAGCACTAAGATCATCGATCTTAGCCAGGATTTCCGATGGAACGGGGAGGCAGGCAATGCCCAAACTATAGATGCGAACGGAAGAGTTTTTACTTACGGTTTGCCTGAGCTGCAGCGCGAAAATATACAACAGGCGCAGCACATTTCCAATCCAGGCTGTTTTGCCACGACCATTCAGTTGGCACTATTACCATTAGCAGCTAATGGTCTGATAACCGATGAAGTGCATGTGAGCGGTATTACGGGTAGTACCGGAGCCGGCCAAAGCCTGAGCCCGACATCACACTATAGTTGGCGCAGCGGTAACATCTCTAGCTATAAAGTGCTGAACCACCAGCACCTGAACGAGATCCGTCGCACACTGCACGAATTACAGCCAGGTCAGGATTTGCCGGCAATACATTTTGTGCCGTACCGCGGGCCATTTACGCGTGGTATACTTTGCACCAGCTATCTGCCCTGCAGCTTAACTATAGACCAGGCCAACGAACTATACTGCACCTATTACAGTAAACATTCATTCGTGTTTATCAGCAACAGTATACCCGATCTGAAGCAGGTAGTGAACACAAACAAGTGTATTCTATATTTAGAAAAACAAGGTGAAATGCTTGTGATCACCAGCCTGATTGACAACCTTTTAAAAGGGGCATCGGGCCAGGCGGTACAGAATATGAACCTGATTTTCGGACTTGAAGAGACGGCTGGGTTAAAACTGAAGCCTTCGGGTTTTTAACTATGGAATGTCATCTCGACGATAGGAGAGAACTATCTCAGATTAGAAATAGATTTCTCGTTACACTGAAAATGACAATTGCCGAAATAACAATTAACAATACAACAACTAACAATTAAAACCATGTACGTCAAGTACTTCATTTACTGTCTTACTTCTTACATCTAATTCTCAACGCAGATACCATGAATCTCTTCGATGTTTATCCTCTCTTTGATATAAACCCCGTACGCGGCCAGGGCTGCTACATCTGGGACGATAAAGGTACCCGATACCTGGACCTGTATGGCGGCCACGCAGTTATTTCTATTGGCCATAGCCACCCTTACTACACCAAGCGTATTGCCCGCCAACTTTATGATATCGGTTTTTATTCTAATTCGGTGCAGATGCCGATGCAGGAAGAACTGGCTGTTAAACTAGGTGAACTCAGCGGTTACCCTGACTATAGTTTGTTTTTGTGTAACTCCGGTGCCGAAGCCAACGAGAATGCTATTAAACTAGCATCTTTCCAAACGGGTCGCAAAAAGATCATCGCATTTAAAGGAGCTTTTCATGGGCGTACTTCTGCTGCTGTGGCCGCTACCGATAATCCATCTATAATTGCGCCGGTAAACGAAACAGATAATGTGGTATTTCTGCCCTTAAATGATCTGGAAGCTTTTGCGCTGGCACTAAAAGAACATGGTGATGAACTGGCAGCTGTTATAGTTGAAGGGATACAAGGAGTAGGCGGCGTGCATATTCCGGAACCAACTTTCCTGAAGGTCGTGGAAGCAGGTTGCAGGAAATCCGGTGCATTGCTGATATTGGATGAGGTACAGTCTGGCTATGGACGTTCGGGTAAATTCTTTGCGCACCAGCATGCCGGCGTTAATCCAGACCTGATTACTATAGCTAAAGGTATGGGAAACGGTTTTCCAATCGGTGGCGTTCTGATAAGCCCGGAAATTGAAGCAAAACATGGTATGCTGGGCACTACGTTTGGAGGTAATTACCTGGCCTGTGCTGCCGGACTTGCCGTGCTGGAAGTGATGCAGCAGGAGCAGTTGGTTGATAATGCAAACCGCATAGGGCAGCGTCTGAAGGAACAACTACAAAACATGCCTGGTGTATGCGAAGTACGTGGGCAAGGTTTGATGATAGGAGTAGAGCTTGAAGAAGCTTGCGCCCCGATCCGTAAAGAGTTGCTGGAGAAACACCGTATTTTCACAGGCTCCTCATCTGATAAAAATACGCTACGCCTGCTGCCACCGCTTACCATAGGCGTGCGCGAAGTAGAGGCTTTTGTAACAGCTTTCGAAGCTATAGTTTGTACCCTTAAGGAAAAATAAAATGAAAAAATATACTTCTGTGCACGATGTTGCCAATGTGAATGAACTGGTAACCGAAGCGTTGCACCTGAAAGAAAATCCTTACAAATATAAAACGCTCGGCGAGAACAAAACACTTGGCCTTGTTTTCCTGAACCCGAGTCTGCGCACGCGCCTGAGCACACAGAAAGCAGGTCAGAACCTGGGTATGAACGTGATCGTGATGAACCTGGACAAAGAAGGCTGGGCACTGGAAACGCAAGATGGCGCCATCATGAATGGCACTACTGTAGAGCACATCAAAGAAGCGGCTGCCGTAATGGGTCAGTACTGTGATATCATCGGAATCCGATCATTTCCGAAACTGCAGGACCGTGAAGAAGACTATAGCGAAGACCTGCTCAACAAGTTTATCACTTACGCCAAAGTTCCCATAGTAAGCCTGGAGTCTGCCACGCGCCACCCGCTGCAAAGCCTGGCTGACCTGGTAACTATAACCGAACAAAAGCCAGCGGGTAAAAAGCCGAAAATGGTACTGACCTGGGCACCGCATGTGAAAGCTATTCCGCAGTGTGTAGCGAACTCGTTTGCCGAATGGATGCAGCAGGCTGATGTGGAACTGGTGATCACGAACCCGGAAGGCTACGACCTGGCTGAAGAATTTACGAAAGGCGCTACTGTGCTGCACAACCAGGATGAAGCCCTGAAGGATGCTGACTTTGTGTATGTAAAGAACTGGTCGAGCTACGAGCAATATGGTAAGGTGCTGACAGATGGCGAAGGCTGGATGATGACCAACGAGAAGCTGGCGCTGACCAGCAATGCCAAAGTAATGCACTGCCTGCCGGTGCGACGCAACGTGGAGCTAAGCGACGAGATACTTGACGGACAAAACTCGCTGGTACTGGAGCAGGCTAACAACCGCACCTACGCTGCGCAGGCTGTACTTAAACGCATGCTGGAATCACTTTAGTTTAGACAAAAGACTACGTGACAAAGGACAAAAGACTATTCTCATCAAACCGAGAAGTCGTTTGTCAAGTTGTCAAGAAACTCAAAAAAATAAATGCTGACTATAGTTAAGATCGGTGGAAATGTAATTGATGATCCCCGGTTGCTGCAAAACTTTTTGGTTGATTGGGCTGCAGTAACGGGTCCTAAGTTGTTGGTACATGGCGGCGGTAAAATAGCGTCTGCCATTGGCCAGCGGCTGGGCATCGAACCGAAACTGGTAGACGGGCGCCGTATTACAGATGCCGAAACACTTGAGGTTGTTACAATGGTGTATGGCGGACTAGTGAACAAGAATATTGTAGCGAAACTACAGGCCTTAGGCAACAACGCGATTGGCTTAACTGGTGCAGATGCCAATATCATTAAAGCAGAAAAACGCCCGGTTAGAACTATAGATTACGGTTTTGTTGGAGATGTTAAAGGCCCTGAAAGTATAAATGTGCTGGCGCTGGATGCCATGCTGCAGGCAGGTTTTACACCAGTTATCGCACCGCTCACCCACGATGGCAATGGCTCTTTGTTGAACACCAATGCTGATACAGTTGCTTCGGTTTTAGCTGTAGCCATGGCGCAGAAGTATAACGTGCAGTTGCTCTATTGTTTCGAGAAGAAAGGCGTGCTGGAAGATGCTGCAGATGATGAATCTGTAGTTGCTTTGCTGACACCAAACAAGTATAAAGCCATGCAAGACGCAGGGCAGGTTTACGCAGGTATGCTTCCGAAGCTGGACAATGCGTTTGCTACCTTGCGAAGTGGCGTAAGCATTGTTAAAATTGGTCAGTCGGAAGATGTGCTGGCGATGGCAGAAGGAAAAGCTGCCGGAACAACTATAGCGCTGGAAGCATAACATGACAACTGATCAACTATACACCGAAGCGCTGGAGCTCTTAAAGGAACTGATCAGTATTCCGTCATTCAGTCGAGAAGAGGATAAGACTGCTGATGCCATTTGTCATTTCCTGCAACGGCATGGTATACAAGCTGAGAGACAGGGAAATAACGTGTGGACATTCAACCAACACTATAAACCGGAACTACCAACTATACTATTAAATTCGCACCACGATACCGTAAAACCAAACGCAGGCTATACCTTAGATCCGTTCTCGCCAACTATAAAAGATGGTAAACTATACGGACTCGGCAGTAATGATGCCGGTGGTTGCTTGGTGTCTCTGATCGCGACGTTTTTATACTTCAATCCGCAGCAGAACCTGAAGTATAACTTCGTACTTGCCGCCACTGCCGAAGAAGAAATATCTGGTACAAACGGGCTGGAAGCTATACTTCCAAAACTGGGCAAAATCGACTTTGCCATAGTTGGCGAACCTACTCAAATGCACCTGGCCGTAGCTGAAAAAGGGTTGTTGGTACTGGACTGTGTAGCGCAAGGAAAGGCAGGCCATGCCGCCCGCGAAGAAGGTGTAAACGCCATCTATGAAGCACTACAGGATATTGAGTGGTTCCGCAACTATAAGTTTGAGAAGGTATCAGAAACGCTCGGCCCGATCAAGATGAGTGTTACAGTGGTGCAGGCTGGTTCGCAACATAATGTAGTGCCCGATACATGTAAGTTTACCGTAGATGTGCGCGTAACCGATGCCTATAGTTTAGAAGAAGTGCTGGAAACGGTAAAGAAGCATGTGAAGTCAACTGTTACGCCACGCTCGGTACGTTTGCAGCCATCCGGTATTCCGCTCAGCCACCCAATTGTACAGGCTGGCTTATCGCTTGGCCGTAACATCTATGGTTCACCCACCACATCCGACCAGGCGTTGCTGCGTGTACCATCCGTAAAACTCGGCCCTGGAGACTCCGCCCGCTCACACACCGCTGATGAATACATAGAACTACAGGAACTGGAAGAAGGCATCCAGCTTTACATCAAAATGCTTGAAAAGGTAGTTTTATAGTTACCAGATCAACAATTTAACAATACAGCAATTTAACCATCAACAACATGAAGCTCTGGCAGAAAGATATACAGGTACAGGAAGAAATAGAACGTTTTACCGTGGGAAACGACCGTGAAATGGACCTGGAACTGGCTCCGTTCGACATACTTGGTTCGCTGGCGCACACGCGCATGCTGAATCAAGTTGGTCTGCTGGAGCATGATGATCTGACTGCAGTACAGATAGAGCTGAAGCAAATGTACCGTGAAGTGGCGCAGGGTAATTTTGTGATTGAAGATGGCGTAGAAGATGTACACTCGCAGGTAGAATTGCTGCTGACCAATCGCATTGGCGAAGCAGGTAAAAAGATACACAGCGGCCGCTCCCGAAACGACCAGGTGTTGGTTGACCTGAAACTATACATGCGCCACCAATTGCGCTTGGTGGTAGAGGCTAGCGAAACCTTATTTAATACCTTACAAAACCTGAGCGAACAGCATAAAAACAAATTATTGCCCGGCTACACGCACCTGCAGGTAGCTATGCCTTCGTCGTTTGGATTATGGTTTGGTGCATATGCCGAGAGCCTGATTGATGACTTGCTGGTAGTACAGTCTGCCTACCGCATCAGTAACAAAAACCCGTTAGGATCTGCAGCCGGCTATGGTTCGTCGTTCCCGCTAAACCGCCAGCTAACTACAGACTTGCTGGGCTTTGAGAGCCTGAACTATAACGTGGTGTATGCGCAGATGGGACGTGGAAAAACGGAACGTGTGGTTGCAACCGCGCTGGCAACTATAGCCGCAACTATCGGCCGCATGGCGATGGACCTTTGCTTGTACATGAGCCAGAATTTTGCATTTGTTAGTTTGCCTGATGAACTGACCACCGGCTCCAGCATTATGCCGCACAAAAAGAACCCCGATGTGTTCGAACTGATACGTGGCAAGTGCAACAAACTACAAGGCTTGCCAAATGAAATAGCCCTTCAAACTTCCAACCTGCCGTCCGGCTATCACCGCGATATGCAGCTCCTGAAAGAAAGCCTTTTTCCTGCATTTAGCACCTTGCTCGACTGCCTTCACATGGCGAACTACATGCTGCCAAAGCTAATCGTTAAAGACAACATCATGCAGGACGAAAAGTACAAGTATGCCTTTAGCGTGGAAGTCGTGAACAATGAAGTACTGAAGGGGGTACCTTTCCGGGATGCTTATAAGAATGTTGGGGCAACTATAGCCAACGGATCATTTGAAGCGCCTGATCAGTTAAATCACACCCATGAAGGAAGTATAGGCAACCTTTGTACAGAACAGATCAGGCAACAAATGCAGCAGGTATTACAAGGCTTTGATTTTGCTAAAGTTGATGTGGCTGTAAATGCATTATTAGCTGATTAGATCCAGTTTAGTCTTTGCCAAGAACAAGCTCTATTATGGGCAGCGTGTAAACTCAGTTTCATAAAAAAAGAGACGCAAAAAATTGCGTCTCTACATAATACATCAAATCCTTTTAGTTACAGCCATAGCCTGATCCTGAAATCCATCAGATCTTGAAATTCTTAATTCAGGTGGAATTTCTGGGGCTTTACCTGGTTTAGCCTTCGCGATGTTTGCAGTAGGGTACCAACTATAAGTGCTATAATTACCGCTAGTCCGATCACCAAATAGGAGAGGACTTTTAACATTTTTACATTTTTGTCAGCTGACTGGTATAGCTCCTGACCCACATTGACCTGCACCCGGATTAGCGCATGAAGTGGCTCCAGCAAGCCCTGGAATGCTTCTTGTCCGCTTGTTAAATAGAGTTTACGGGCCTTTGCTTTGTTACCCTGGCTGCTCTGTCTAAGTATCTCGTCCTGAACCTGCACCAGGTTAGCAAACTGCACTTTATAATCTATAAGCTCTATCATTTCCTGCTCTACGAGGTACGTGTTCTCGAATTTAGATGCCAGCGAATCTATGGTTGTTGTGTTGGAAATAATAATCTGTTGCAGGCTGTCCTGACTTGTAGTGTTGGTTGCCAGAATGTGTTCTTCCAGCAGCATGCGGTTCTGGTAATAGCGTTCCAGCATTTCCGAAATATCCAGAGAAGGCACAAGCCTGTCTTTGTATACAGACTGAAACTTACGTCCGACCTGCTCCATACTATAGCTAACAAACCAATTCGCGATCACGATAATCACAAACATGGAAACAAAGGCAACTGCTACTTTAGTACGCTGCTTAAAACTGAAGCTCCACTGCATCTCTTAAATTGATAACTGGTTTAAACTAAGATAACCAATTTAGCTCACATACTAAAGTATAGCCTATCTTTTTGACAGTCCGCTGGATGGTTTAGTTCTTATCGGTCATATTCTATCTTGTTTTATTCAAAAAACTTATAGTTGGTAAAGCGTATAAGGTTCACACTGTTACTTGTTACATACAACGCAAAACATAGTGATACCAATAAAGATACACACACAACCAGACGACTCAACCTGCGGCCCAACCAGCCTGCATGCCGTGTACAAGTACTTTAAAGATCCTATTCCGCTGAGTGAGGTAATAAAAACAGTTCCTTACCTAGATGAAGGCGGCACACTGGAAGTTCTGCTCGCCTGCCATGCTCTGCAGCGCGGCTACAATGCCACTATTTTCACTTACAATCTGAATGTTTTCGACCCGACCTGGTTCGATCTTTCAAATGAGGAGATCATAGCCAAACTGGAACAGCAGCTGGAAATTAAAACGGGCAAAAAACTCAGAAGAGCATCCAAAGCTTACATTGAATTCCTGAAGCTGGGCGGCACATTGCGCTGCGAAGACCTAACAGTTGCCTTGCTGCGAACTTTTTTTGATAACGGTGTGCCAATGCTCACTGGCCTTAGCGCCACCTATCTGTACCGGAGCGCACGAGAATTTGCCGATGAAGCTGGTAATTCTGTGTACGATGACGTGCAGGGCTACCCGATGGGCCATTTTGTAGTGCTTTGTGGTTTTACCGACGACCTGCAACATGTAGTAGTGGCTGATCCGTACCCGGAAAACCCCTATTTTAAAAATAACTATTATGAGGTTGGGCTCTCGCATCTGCTCAGTTCTATTATGCTGGGTATGTCTACTTTCGATGCCAACCTGCTGGCCATTGAGCCCAAAATACCCCTAACCGAATAACCCCAAACATGCGAAAGATAGTAGTTGTCGATTACCCAAAAGACTGGGAAACGAAGATAGAAGACGTAGAAGTTGTTGATGCCCAGACATACCTGACAGATACTACTTATACTGATATAAAAAATGCCAGGATCTTTAACCTTTGCCGCAGCTATAAATACCAGAGTGCCGGGTATTATGTGTCGTTGCTGGCAGAGGCCCGCGGTCATAAGCCCATACCAAGTGTTACCACCATGCAGGACCTGAAAACGCCAACTATAGCGCGGGCCATTACCATGGAAATAAACGACCTGGTGCAAAAAAGCCTGGGTAAGCTAAAATCAAAAACTTTTACGCTGAGCATTTACTTCGGACAGAACGTGGCTGAGAAATACGAAAAGCTATGCAAGCAACTGCATGACCTGTTTCAGGCACCACTGCTTCGCGCGCAATTTGTTTTTAAGGATGAATGGGTGTTGCAAAGTATCTCTCCGATTCCGGTTACTGATGTGCCTGATAACCATAAGCGGTACATGAACAAGTTTGCGAAAGCCTACTTTGCACGCCACCGTTTTGCAGGTGCGCGCATTGCACGCAAAGTATACGACCTGGCCATTTTAGTAGACCCCGAAGAAAAAGCTCCGCCATCAAACGAACGCGCGATACAAAATTTCGTAGAGGCAGCTGAACAGCAGGGTTTCTACACTGAACTTATTACCAAAGATGACTACCGCAGACTAGCCGAGTTTGATGCTTTGTTCATCCGGGAGACCACTTCGGTGAATCACCATACCTACAAATTTGCACGAAAAGCATTTGCAGACGGACTGGTGGTGATCGATGACCCGACATCTATTTTAAGGTGTACAAATAAAGTGTACCTGGCTGAGCTGCTTACAAAGGCAAAAGTACCTGTGCCTAAGACCATGATCATCCATAAAGATAACCGGGAGCAGGTAGAGGAGGAGTTGGGTTTGCCGTGTGTGCTCAAGAAGCCGGACAGTTCTTTCTCGCAGGGTGTGGTAAAAGCAACAGATACAGAAAGCCTGAAAAAGGAACTGGATGAAATGCTTTCAGACTCTGAACTGATCATCGGGCAGGAATTTACACCAACTGATTTTGACTGGCGGATTGGTGTACTGGATAAACAGCCGCTTTATGCCTGCAAATACTTTATGGCAAAAGACCACTGGCAGATCTATAACTGGAACGGAAAAAAGAAGCAGGACGAAGAAGGAGATGATGAAGTAGTGCCGTTCGAGGAGGTGCCGTTTCATGTGTTGCATACAGCCCTGAAGGCGGCCAACCTGATTGGCGATGGCCTGTATGGCGTGGACATTAAAGAAATTGACGGAAAAGCTTACGTAATAGAAGTAAACGATAACCCGAGCATCGATTCGGGCTGTGAAGATAAAATCCTTAAAAAAGAACTATATGCTGCTATCATCAAATCCATTAAGCGACGTATCGACAACCATAAAAACATCAGACCCAATGAATAGCCTTGAGCCTAAATGCACGTTGGGCCTTTTTCAAGGCTTCGGTGTGGAGTTAGAGTACATGATCGTAAGTAAAAAGGACTTGCGCGTACTGCCAATAACCGATAAACTGATCTATGATGAAGTTGGCCAATATATTTCGGATGTAGAGTTTGGTGAAATAGCCTGGAGCAACGAACTGGTGCTGCATGTGGTGGAGCTTAAAACGCAGGGGCCAGTAAGATCTGTTGAAGGTCTTCATTGTAAGTTTCAGGAGCATATACGGAAAATAAACCAGATGCTGGAAAAGTACGATGCCATGCTTCTGCCAACCGGAGCACACCCAACTATGAATCCGGATACCGAAACTCAACTATGGCCCCATGAGCACAACGCTGTTTATGAAGCTTATAACCGTATTTTCGACTGCAAAGGGCATGGCTGGGCAAATTTACAAAGCACACACCTGAACCTGCCGTTTGCCAACGACGAAGAGTTTGCAAAACTGCATGCAGCCATTCGTATGGTATTGCCGATACTTCCGGCGCTAAGTGCCTCTTCTCCGATACTGGACAGCAAAGTTACCGGTATGTTTGACTCACGACTGGAGGTCTATCGCCATAACCAGGGCAAAATACCAAGTATAACGGGCAAGGTAGTTCCAGAAGCGGTGTTTAATAAAAAGGATTACGAAGAGCAGATCCTGAATAAAATGTATGGCGATGTTGCGCCTTACGACCCGGAAGGAACACTTCAGGAAGAATTCCTTAATTCGCGTGGAGCTATAGCCCGTTTTGAGCGTAATACAATTGAGATTCGGTTACTGGATATACAGGAAAGCCCGGTGGCTGACATGGCTGTAATACAGGCAACAGTATCGTTAATACAGGCTTTGATAGGAGAGCGCTGGATATCATTAAAAGAGTTGATGACGTTTGACGAGAACAGGCTTTCCAGGATCTTAGTACAGGTTATATCTAACGGGCAGGAAACCATTATTACTGATTTAGAATACCTGCGTTGCTTTGGTTTTGATTGTAATGGTAATTGCACGGCCGGCGAATTATGGCGACACATTGCCGCAGAATGTATTAATCTGGAAGAACAGCCTGAGGTGCAACATGCGCTTAATGTCATCTTATCGAGGGGGAACCTGGCCAAGCGAATTTTAGATGCTACTAAACTAAACCCTGATAAAGAAACTATCGAAAAAGTATATACCCAATTGGCAAAGTGCCTGCAAAACGGAGGTGTATATTTACCTGAAAAACCATGCTAAAACTATTGCTTACCTGCGAACACAGCGGAAACCAGGTACCAGCGGTCTACTCTTCTTTTTTTGAAGGGAAAGAATCTCAATTGTACTCTCATGAGGGGTATGATATTGGTGCGCTGGAGCTTTTCCGTGAACTGGAGCCTTTAGCAGATAAAACCTTTCATTCGGAGACCACGCGCCTGCTGGTAGAACTGAACCGGTCGCTACATCATGCAAAGCTTTTCTCGGACATTACAAAGCAACTGCACGATGATGACAAGGCAATTATTTTAAAGGAATATTATTTCCCGTACCGCGAGCAGGTAGAGCACTTTATTCATGATTTTGTGATGGCCGGCCGGCAGGTACTCCATGTTTCGGTACATAGTTTTACCCCCGAACTGAATGGCGAGATTAGAGAGACCGATATAGGGTTGCTGTATGACCCTAAGCGAAAGTTAGAGCAGACCATTTGCCGCCGCTGGAAACAGGAATTTCAGAATGAAGATAATGATCTGATGGTGCGTTTTAATTATCCTTATCTCGGCATTGCAGATGGTTTCCCGACGTATCTGCGCCGCAAATTTACCGATGAACAGTATATTGGTGTTGAGCTGGAAGTAAATCAGAAATTCTATACTGAGAAAAAGGAAAGGTGGGAGCATATCAACCAAGCCATCTATAGTTCGCTACAAAACACGCTATCTCATTTTCGGCCAGAACTGACTGAGGAAGAAGAACTATAGCTAATCTTATAGTTAGTAAGCGTGCTCCTTTTACCTATAGTCTACTCGTATGAAGGATGTATTGAAAGTATTGTTTTAAGCTGGTCTCGCATCCAAAGCCAACAAGTTCATAACAGTATAGTTTAGCTCTAATACACATCTATAGTTAGCTTAAAATAGAGATGAACATATCTTTCGTTTTGAACTATATTTAAATACTACAACAAATTTAAATCATATATAGTATGAGTTAGCAGCAAGCCTTGACAATGCTAAAATTTTGGAACTGTTATTAATTACCACATAACCCCTTTTACTATGAAATTTAGAAATCTACTTCAATTAGTTTTTGTTTTGATCGCTGGTCAGTTACTCTTTGCCTGTAACTCCGCAAAGTACTACGAATTTGCCGCTCACAAACAGGCACCATATTACGAAGCTAAACAGAAACAGGCACCAGCTGCCACAACCGAAGAAACAGAGAGCCTGTCGCAGATTGCCATGACAGCTGCTGAAGCAGAAGCAACCGAAAAAGCAGAAACTCCGGCCTTGGAAGCATCACTGGAAACCAAAATTGTAAAAGTACCTGTAAAACTGGCGCCTGTAGCACCTGCCACTCTAGAAGCTCCTGAAGCTGAAAAGGTAGTTACAGAAGCTGAGGCCATAGAACTGGTAAAAGAGCGCATGGCAAACATGACAAGCGTTGAGAAGAAAGAATTAAAGAAAGAACTGAAAGAAGCACTTAAGCAGAGTGGCTCCAGAACTTCTATAGTTGAGATTATCCTTGCCGTGCTTCTTCCGCCACTTGCGGTATTCCTGCACGATGGTATTGGTACTTCTTTCTGGATCAGCCTTATACTGACGCTGTTATTCTGGATACCGGGTGTAATCTATGCATTACTGGTTGTTACGGATACGATCTAGCGTAAAAAGAACTAAAAATTTAAAAGAAAAGCACCTGCAGAGGTGCTTTTCCTGTTTACAGGGTTTTCGTAACTTAACCGTAAACCAGCCGGGGTTTATCACGTTTTTATAAGCAGTATGTATCGTGTGTTTTACACAAATACCGCACCTCAATCATCATGGACTATAAAGATTATTACAATATTCTGGGCGTAAGCAAAACAGCCTCTCAGGCTGAGATCAAAAAAGCTTACCGTGCCCTTGCCAAGAAATATCACCCTGATAAAAATAAAGGCGACAAAGCTGCAGAAGATAAGTTTAAGGACATAAGCGAAGCCTACGAAGTAGTAGGCGACGAAGAAAAACGCAAACAATATGACCAGCTGGGTTCTAACTGGCGCCAGTACCAGAACGCTGGTGGTGGTTTTGGTGGTCAGCAGGGACAATACTATGGCGGGCAACCTGGCGGTGGTGGCTTCCGTGGGTTCGAAGGTGATCCGGATATGTTTGGCGGCGGTTTTTCTGATTTTTTTCAGCAGTTTTTTGGTGGAGGAGGCGGTGGCTTCGGGCAGCAGGGCAGGGGCGGCCGGGGCCAGGCGGCCAAAGGGCAGGACTACGAAGCCGAAATGGAAATTACCTTGCAGGAAGCATACCATGGTACTTCACGTTTACTTAATCTGCACAATCAGCAACTACGCATCACTACTAAACCAGGCGTTGCCGACGGACAGATCCTTAAAATAAAAGGAAAAGGTGCGCCGGCAGCAGGCGGTAGAATGGCCGGAGACCTGTTCATTAAAGTTTTTGTGAGGCCGGATACGAAGTTTGAGCGAAAAGGCAGCGACCTTTATTCCACTTTACCTATTGATATGTACACGGCTATACTGGGCGGAGATGCCCATGTGCAAACACTGACCGGGCAGTTGAAACTTAAGATACCAGCCGGCACTCAAAACGATAAAACACTGCGCTTGCGTGGCAAGGGTATGCCTGTTTATGGTAAACCTGACCAGCATGGAGACCTTTACGTAAAAATTATAGTTGAATTGCCGACACATCTGAGTGATGAAGAAAGGAACCTGCTGGAAAAACTGCGGGACCTGCAACTGGCAAAAGCAACAGCACGATAAATAACCTCTAATACTTTAAGCAACTATGTTAGCAACCTTAGAACAATTACACTATCACAGCCTGATAGATGGTTTCCTGGATAGCCTGGCAGAGCGCAACCTGAAATTTTATGCCAGCGACTTGCTGGAAAAACATGGTTGCCAGAGCCGCGAGGAATTGGGTCAGGCTGTAAAGCGTGCTACAGAAGTTTGTAGTTGTATGCACTTACCCCTACAGGAAAACATTAAAGCCGTTTATCGTGCTCAGAACGGCCAGCTGGTACAGGATTGGCGCTTATCTCCAATGGCCTACATGCTACTTGTTATTAATGCTGATTCCAGGAACGAGCTTGTCGCACACCTGCAGGTAGAATTAATTAAACGTGCGCTTCACCAGGAGGAGTAACTATAGCCGGATGTATAGTAGCGTTGTGCGCTACTAAAGCATCTTCCCAGTTAAACATGCGGCAAAGCCTTGTCATGTTAGGTGATAAGTGTGCTTTCAGGTGTATCTGCTTACCAGTGTATGGGTGTGTAAATGTGAGATCAGAGGCATGCAGGTTCATGTAAGGGCTGTCCAGTTCGTCCAGGAACATCTTGTTATGGCGCCAGTCGCCGTGCTTTTTATCACCCACTATATAATGCCTGATATGGGCAAAATGCTTGCGGATCTGGTGCATGCGACCCGTCTCGGGGGTAACCTGTACCAAACTATAGCGTGAGGTGTTGTAACGACCTACAGGAATGGGTAATTCTATAGTTGCCAGCCGTTTATAGTGTGTTACGGCATCCTGTGGTTCTTTATGCTGGTGATCTTTGTCCGGGCGGATGGGATTATCTATAGTTGCAACTTCGGGTGTATAGCCGCGCACAATAGCATAGTATACTTTCCCGGTCTCACGGTTCTCAAATAGCTTTACCAATGGAGCTGCAGCTTCAGAAGATTTGGAAAATAACAGCACACCGGAAGTACCACGGTCGAGGCGGTGAACAGCATAAACTTTATGGCCTAACTGGTCGCGGAGCATTTGGAGGGCAAACTCTTTTTTTTCTTCAGCTATGCGCGTACGGTGAACCAGCAACCCGTGTGGCTTATTGATCGCCACGTAATGTTCATCTTCAAAAATAATATCCAGCACCATCTAAACTTCTTAAAGCTGTAAAGGTACTAATTATCTATAGTTTGGCATTAGGTGTGGGATAACTGTAACTATAGTTTAAAACAGTAAATCCGTAAAAAATAATGAAAGATGCAGGTTGCATTCCCCGAAACAGTAACTTTGCGTCACCTACTTACTATATGGCTTTAGCATTTAACAACCTCCGTAAAGGAAACAAATACAGACTTTGCAACCACGGCGAAGTATTCGAGTTTTGGGTAATAGACATGCCTGAAGAAAATGTGTACCAGCTTAAAGACCTGCATACGTTAGAGGTCTATCACCTGCACGAGCTGATACAGTTTGGCAAAGGCAAAGATTATGACCTGCAGGAACTATAGTTCATGCCCTATCTACTTTTCCTTTTAAATCCCAATGGCTTTTAAGTATTTCCTGGGTACCAGGTTTTCGTACAATTTTCCGAACATAGCGCTCCCCGGTTATGGCACCATCGGGGCGGCGTGTACCAATAAATAAAGTGACTGGCTCACCATATTCGTTCGTTATAAAAGTTAGGTCTTTGCCAAGCATTTTATCGTCTATCCGCGAATCAGGGGAGTAAGATTTTTCCAGAAAGTACGCTATCTTTTCGTTCAGTGCCATACGTCTTTATACGCAAGATGCAGGTAAGATTGATGCTGGTTAACGGGACGAGCGTACTACTGTAATCCGGGATAACAAGAAACTTCCACTAAATATTTAAGTAAAATAACACCAAAAAAATATAATACTTGTATAACTATACAATTGGTTAGCAAGGTATTAAATAAGGTTTTATGGAAATATTAAAGCTTAAGGCGCAACTGGATGCACCACATGTAGCTGATTTTTTGAAACTCTATAGTTGTGAAGATGATACGGTGTTGCTGGCAGATTGGTCTGGTGTGCTCGATGCATCACGGGCACGTAATGGTTGTCCTGTTATGCTTGATATTCTTCGGAAACACCCCTATACCAAAATCCTGAATAACAATTCGAAAGTGACAGGGCATTTTCCGGGTGCGTTGGATTGGCTGGTTGAGGTTTGGTTTCCGGGTCTGTATGAACTTGGGGTGCGCCATTTTGCATGGGTATATTCCTATGATTTTTATACCCAGATCGCTACTGATGAAGTCGCCAAGCTTAGTAATACAGTCGAAATCCAGACATTTTACCAGGTATCTGATGCCCGGGACTGGTTGTTGTCTTTGCCTTAAAAAGTGATGAAAATTAAGCATAGAAGCTCAAAAGCAAAATCAGGAAAAGTCTTTATAACACTAGCCAACACTGCCGCTAACTATACGTATAGCTGTAAATAAATATAGCAGACTATGCAAGCGAACGATAACCACTACTTTGTATACATTTGCGGGGGCACACCCGATAAGAACCTGCAAATTGGTACAGCAGGCAACCTGCAAAAGCACCTGCAGCAAATGCAGCCGCAAAACACTACCCAACCCCAGAAACTGGTTTACTACGAGCACTATGACCGTGAAGCCGTAGCGCTTGCCCGTGAAAAACAAATAAAAGAAAACAGCACAAACGACAATCATCGGCTCATAGAATCCATGAACCCGAACTGGCTGGACCTGAGCGACCTGCTTTAACCATTCCTTTGGAATAGTAATAAACAGAACTTCAACTGCCCCGTCAATGGCTGAAAAACGGGTAAGGGAGGGGTATTTTTCGTATCTTTGCCTGGTATCTGTTTATTAGACCAGCCTGACACCGGATGTTGCAAACTATTAGCCGCCTGCGCGAAAATATTAGACTACAGTTAGTGGTGGTTTTAGTAGGCGTGTTGCTGCTGCTTGCCAAATTTGTTGCCTATTTCCTTACCAATTCAAATGCTATCCTTACTGATGCCCTCGAATCTATTATAAATGTAGTAGCCGGTGGGTTTTCGCTTTATAGTCTGGTTTTATCGGCCCGGCCCCGCGACGAAAACCACCCGTACGGGCATGGTAAAATAGAATTTATAGCTGCCACTCTCGAAGGTTCTCTTATCCTTGTGGCCGGTAGTGTTATTATCTTTAAATCGGTTTATAACCTGTTTGAGCCACAAACCCTGCATCAACTTGATATTGGTATTATACTTACAGCAGCTACCGGTATTGTAAACTACACAGTGGGCTATATTACAGAGCGTAGAGGCGAAAGTGTTAATTCATTGGTTTTAGTAGCAGGAGGGAAGCATCTTAAATCAGATGCGTATTCTACGGCAGGCATTCTGGTGGGCCTGTTACTCATTTTCCTGACCGGTTATATATGGTTGGATAGTTTGGTGGCTGTTATTTTTGGTGGAGTGATATGCTATACCGGTTATAAGATATTAAGGTCATCGGTAGCTGGTATTATGGATGAAGCGGACTATGAACTGCTGCAACGAATAGTGGCTGTTCTTAACGATAACCGCCGCGAAAACTGGATCGATATTCATAACCTCAGGGTCATAAAATACGGCGCAACACTGCACATCGACTGTCATTTAACTGTTCCGTGGTACCTTAACGTGCTGGAAGCCCACGACGAAGTAGAAGCCTTGGGCTCACTTGTGCGTGATAAAATTGATCCGAGCATTGAATTGTTCGTTCATACCGACCCCTGTATTGAAGCTTCGTGCAGCATCTGCTCTAAACAGGATTGCCAGGTGCGAAAACACGACTTTAAAAAGCTGGTACCTTGGGATTTTGAGAAAGTGATCTCCGACCGCAAGCATAGTCTTTACGAGTAACTATAGTTTAGGGTGAAGTTAAACCAATCCGTTGTTTACCTGTTGTCGTAGTTATACTATAAACACTAGCCTATGTCAACCTTATTTTATATTTTCCTGCCCTTTTTTCTTTTCCTGAGCTCCTGTTCTCAGGCAGAAACCAATACCGAAAGTGAAGCAACTATAACCGAAGCAAACCTGGTTCAGGCCGATACTGCTGGTCTTGCCAAAGCCACTTTTGCAGGTGGTTGCTTCTGGTGCACCGAAGCTTATTTCGAGCGACTGACCGGAGTTAAAGCAGTCATTTCGGGATACTCAGGCGGCAAAGAAAGCAAGCCAACTTACGAACAGGTTAGCGCAGGTCTATCTACGCATGCCGAAGCAGTGCAGGTATATTATAACCCCAAACAGATCACATATTCTGAACTCGTAAATGTGTTCTTCGACACCCACGACCCAACCACACTGAACCGTCAGGGCCCGGATTACGGCAAGCAATATCGCTCGATCGCTTTTTACAGAACGCCTCAGGAGAAGGCTATTTTAACCGAGTATATCAAAAAGCTGAATGAATCGGAGAAGCATAAAAAGAAGGTTGTAACTATAGTTCAACCTTTTAAAAAGTTCTGGCCAGCCGAAGCCTATCATCAGGACTATTACGAACGCAATCCATCTGACCCGTATGTGGTAAGCGTAGCCCGCCCCAAAGTGCGAAAATTTGAAGCAAGCTATAAGCAGAAACTAAAGCCAGAATATCGGAAATAGAATATTAGCTATCTAAATATAGCTTTTTACCGTAGTAGGGAGTCTAATGAATTTAAACTCTAAATAATAAAACTATGGACTTCATTATTAACCTGTTGGTGACAGCAGCTGTTATTTTGCTATTATCGTATGCCATGTCGAGTGTGCACGTAAAAAGTTTCTGGACAGCGCTTTGGGTAGCGTTCCTGACTGCTATACTTACTGCAACTATAGGCTGGCTTTTGGGTGGTGTACTAAACCTGGTAACGTTCTTTTTACTGGAAGCTATTGTAGGGCTTATTGTTACGGCCCTGATGCTGAAACTGGTAGATATGCTGGTAAGTAATTTCAAGATCGACGGCTTTTTACCAGCACTTATTATAGCTATAGTGGTGGCTATTGCACTGGCTATAGTTGGCTGGCTAAGAGGCGATAACGATGATGAATACGCTAAATTAGATGATAAGCCGCTTACAGAACAGGTTTATCAGCAAGCGTAAACTATAAAATCTCAAAACAAGAAAGCCTGGACAGTGATGCTGTTCAGGCTTTCTTGTTTTATATCACTCAGCTGAAACTATAGCTTAATGTTCGATTTTCCTGGCTACTTTGCATAGCCAGTTCAATTATCCTGATCGTATTTCGGGCTTGTTCTGGTTTAACTTCCAATTCATCCTGGCCAATTATAGCATCATATACATTCTGGTATAAGCCACTATAATCACCAATTTCACTTTCAATCTTACCTTTAAAATGAAGGCCATTGAGTTCTGTGTTTAGCATGCCCCACAATTCTTCAGGTTCCTGGCCCCAGTCTGTGGCAGCTGCAGTAGGGAAGGAGCCAGCCTTTAAAGCAGCCTCCTGCACATCCATGCCATATTTTACAAAAGAGCCTTTTGAACCATGCAGAATAAAGTGTGGGCCAGTTTCACGCACTAACATGCCAGCTTTTAATATCACTTTCAGGTTGCTGTAAAATAAAACAACTTCAAAATAATCCGGAATCTTAGATCCCTGGCGTTGTATTTTTATATCGGCATAAACACGTTGGGGTTCGCCAAAGAGTACCAGTGCCTGGTCTATCAGGTGTGCTCCAAGGTCATACAATATGCCAGCGCCCGGCAAATTCTCTTCTTTCCAGGTATCTGGTTTTATCTCATTTCTGTACCTGTCAAAATGCGCTTCATATTCTACCAGTCTACCAAGCAGGTTGTCTTGCAACACTTTCTTAACTGTTTTAAAGTCGCTGTCCCAGCGGCGGTTCTGGTAAACGGTAAGTACTTTTTGCTTTTCCTTAGCCAATACGATCAGTTCATCGGCTTCAGCGCTGGTAATGGTAAATGGCTTATCAACTAGTACATGCTTACCAGCCAGTAACGCAGCCTTTGCCAGATTGTAATGTGTGGGGTTTGCAGTAGCAACAACTACCAGATCTATCGTTTCATCTTCAATAATATCCTGTTCAGAGGCTACAATCTCAGTTTTCGGGTAACGCAGTCTGGCTAATGCAACACTTTCAGGCCGGTTTGCTTTTATCTTTTTAAGTTTAAGTCCGGCTACATTTGCTATAAAAGGAGCATGAAAAAGCCTACCGGCCATACCAAAACCAAGTAATCCAACATGTATAGTTGCTGCCATAGTTATGCTAAAGATTTATACAAAAATAAAAGAGCGTCTTTATAATTAGACTATAGAGGCGCTTATAGTACTAAAACAGGCAAAGCCTAGTGCTGCTTAAAAGTCGAAGAAATCAATTATTTCTTCCAATTCACCGCGATCTAACCTAATTCCCCGGCATTTCGGTTAACAAACAATCTAAACTCCATTTTTATCGCTCATCAAAGGCGTTGTATTGCAGGAAGGGCACTTCGTGGTAAAACTAAATATAGTCAAAGAACGCCGGAAAACCGATTGAATTGCATTTCTATAGATAAGACTACATATATGATTTGACATTTTAACAGGGTTGATGAATTATTCTTAAATCATAATGAGATGTAGTAAGTTCTTAGCTATCAATAAAATATATAATTATTATTATATATTAGATAATAACAGGCATAAATAGATAGAGATTGTCCTATATTTGCACTTATAATTTTTAAAGTTCACCTACATAGCGCAGCAAAACTGTTCTGGATATCTGAGCATAAAAATTGCACAAAAGGGCAGGAGCCCGAACTACTAAAACAAATTTATAATCAATTAAATGAAAAAAGTATTACTATTAGCAGTAGCTGTAGCAGCTATGGCAACAAGCTGTACAAGTGTAAACAAGACAATGCGTGAACCAAATACACACGTTGAGCTTGTTAAAAGCGATTTTATTTACTCCGGACAGGTAACTGCAGAAGCTACAACTACAAAGATACTGGGTATCGATTTCGAAAGGATCTTTAAAGCAGAAGGTGGATCAACTCAGGGTGGCGGGCCAATCAGTATTGCATCTGTGCCAGTAATTGGCAATATGATCGCTGACCGTACGGCAAACTATGCGCTGTACAACCTGATGGTAGCTAACCCGGGTTATGACGTGGTATTTTACCCACAATACGAAACTAAAGTAGTGAAGCCATTCTTAGGCATCGGTCTTTTAACAAAGATCACAAAAGTTAAAACTACTGCACGTTTAGCCAAACTTAATGGCGACACAACATTAGAAACTGCTAAAGCAAAGAAGTAACAGACCTGACTTAGTATAATAAAAAAAGCCTCTGATAATTCAGAGGTTTTTTTATGGTTTGTAATTTAGATCAACAGATTTGTAACTATAGATTGTTGGCGTCTTCTATTTAACATAAAGTATATTATCAGTGACACTTATTTAGAAAGTATAAATAAGACTTATAATTTATATTATGTTAAGTAGCGTATTTGATAAGTAAAAAGGGAGGCTATTATAACCTCCCTTTTTACTTATCTGTTACTGAATAAATTATTTCAGTTTCTTGTTAATGCGTTCTGCATCTGCCTTGCGGCCTAAGCGAGTATACACTGACATCAGGTTTCTCAGTGTAGACTGATCTTCCGGCTGGATCTCTATAGCTTTCTCGAAATAAGGTACAGATGCCTGGAAATGCTTATTAGCTTCTGCTTCTATTGCTTTACCTTTTTTCTGGTAAGTTGCATAGTCCATCTTCTCTGCTTTCTTAGATACTGCTACACCTTTGTTAAACTCCAGTACTGCCAGGTTATAGTAAGCATCAAAGTTTTTAGGATCAATTTCAATGGCTTTCTGGTAGCTCTTGTAAGCGCCGGCCATGTCGTTCTTTTTCTCCTGTAGGTTACCTAATACGGCATAAAGGCTGGCGTTATTCGGATCAGCTGCAATCGTTTTTTCCAGTTTCGCCATTGCTTCGTCAGCACGATCGTTCTTCAGGTAATAACGAAGTTCTTCCTGCATCAGGTAAACACTGTTCGGATATGCTTTCAAACCTTCTGCAAGTGCTGCCATAACCTGCTCATCGCTGGCTTCAGACTCCTGCAGCAACTGTACTTTAGTTTTATAAGCATCTTCATCAGCTTTGCCGCTTGCAATTAACTTGTCGTAAAAACTAATTGCTTTTGGATAGTCCTTGTTATTGATAGCTGCGTAAGCACCATACTTAAGTGCTGTCGTATCGCCTGGCTTTGCTTTAAGTGCCAGTTCATAGTTGGCAATGGCTTTATCCCAAACCTGGCTGTTATGGAATTCTACTGCCTGGTTTAAAACCTGACCGTAAAGTGCTTCCAGTTTAGCAGGCACTTGCTTGCCATACTGACCATCTTTACCATCCAGGGCTATAGTTTTATCATACGCTTCAAAAACTATCTTTGGCGTTTCTTCTGTAGCCAGTTTACCATATATCGGGTGACCGATGATGTCCTGGTAAATAGCGCCGCGGGTAAACCACGTCTTTGCTTTATCTTTTGTCTTGTCGTGGGCAATGGCCTGGTCTATAGAAGCTTGTGCTTTATCCAGTGTACCATTTTTATGGCTAAGGATGGCACTGTTCACAGCCGAGTTCTGTGCGCTAGCCACTGTAATGGTAGCAGCTGCCAATGCAGTTAAGAGTACTTTTTTCATGCTCGTTTATGAAAGGTTTGTATTTGTTGTTTAACGTTAATTGAATGCAAATAAATTCCTGACTGGCAATGTTTTATGATTCTTCAGTAGTTTCAGGGTCTACCATGGTATCCGGTTGTAAGGTTTCTTCAGGTTCTAATTCTGATTGTTCCATTACTACTTTTTCCATTTCTTCTTCGGTATCCATCTCTACCTGAGCCACTGAAGAAATCTGGTCTCCTTCATTCAGTTTTATCAGGCGTACACCTTGCGTTGCACGGCCGATAGTACGAATATCCGAAACATTTAACCTGATCGTAATACCTGATCGGTTTATGATCATCAGGTCATCTGTATCAACCACACCTTTAATAGCTACCAGTTTACCAGTTTTTTCAGTTACGTTCAGGGTTTTAACACCTTTACCTCCACGGTTCGTGATGCGGTACTCGTCCAGTACAGAGCGCTTACCGTAACCGTTTTCTGATACAACCAGTAGTTCAGTCTCATTGCTCTCTACACAAACCATACCAACAACTTTATCCTCTGGTCCGGCAAGTGTTACGGCTCTTACACCGGCAGCGTTACGGCCCATTGGGCGCACCTGCGTTTCGTTAAAGCGAATCGCTCTCCCCGACTCCAGCGCGATAATTATTTCGCTGTTACCGGTAGTCAGCTGCACATCCAGCAATCTGTCGCCTTCGTTTATAGTAATGGCGTTTATACCATTCGTTCTCGGGCGTGAGTAAGACTCCAGCACTGTTTTCTTGATCGTACCTTTCTCGGTAATAAATACCAGATTGTGGTTCAGAATATAATCCTGGTTTTTCAGGTCGTGAATGTTCATGACAGCACGAACTTTATCTTCCTTCTCGATCTGGATGATGTTCTGGATAGCACGTCCTTTGGTGGTCTTCCCTCCTTCCGGAATCTCATAAACCTTCAGCCAGAATACTTTACCAAATTCGGTAAAGAACAACATATAATTGTGCGTGCTGGCTACGAATAAATGCTCTGTAAAGTCAGTCTCCTTAGAGGCAGCAACTCCACGCGAACCTATGCCGCCACGGCTTTGGCTGCGGTACTCACTCAGCGAAGTACGTTTTATATAACCCTCATGCGAAATGGTAATAACCATGTTCTCTTCAGGTATCATGTCTTCGTATGAAATATCGCCGGTGCTGGCTTCTATACTTGTGCGACGTACATCACCGTAACGTTCTTTAATCTCAGCAAGCTCATCTTTGATGATCTGCATGCGAAGCGCTTCATCGTTCAGGATAGATGTCAGGTAATCGATCAGCTGCATGATCTCCTTATACTCGTTCTCTATCTTGTCGCGCTCCAGGCCGGTAAGGCGCTGTAAACGCATGTCCAATATCGCTCTGGCCTGTATCTCTGATAAGCTGAAGCGTTCTATCAAACTGTTGCGGGCAATCTCAGGGTCACGCGAAGAACGGATCAGGTTGATCACTTCGTCCAGGTTATCCAGCGCTATCAGTAAGCCTTCCAGGATGTGGGCACGCTTCTTCGCTTCTTCCAGTTCGTACTGTGTTCTGCGAACTACAACCTCATGGCGGTGCTCTACGAAATGAACTATAAGATCTTTCAGATTCAGCGTCATCGGGCGGCCTTTTACAAGGGCCACGTTGTTCACGCCAAACGAAGACTGCAGTGCTGTATACTTGTAAAGGTTATTCAGTACAACATTCGGAATAGCATCACGCTTCAGGTCGTAAACAATACGCAGACCGTCACGGTCAGACTCATCACGCAGATCAGAAATACCTTCAATTTTCTTTTCGTTGATAAGCGCGGCTGTTTTCTCGATCAGGGTAGCCTTGTTTACCATGTAAGGTATCTCGGTTACAATGATCTGCTCTTTACCGGAAGGCAAGGTTTCAAAAATGGCACGACCACGCATCAGCACACGGCCACGGCCGGTCTCAAACGCAGACTTTACGCCATCATACCCGTGAATGATACCACCTGTCGGGAAATCCGGAGCCGTGATGTACTGCATCAGTTCGGCTATAGTTATATCGCGGTTATCGATGTAGGCAACTATACCGTTTATAACTTCTGTTAAGTTATGTGGCGCCATGTTAGTGGCCATACCTACTGCAATACCAGACGTTCCGTTTACCAGCAGGTTCGGGAATTTGGCAGGCATTACGCTTGGTTCCTTCAACGAGTCGTCGAAGTTCGGCACGAAGTCTACCGTGTTCTTGTCCAGGTCGTTCAGCAGCTCGTCGGCAATACGCTTCAAACGAGCTTCGGTATAACGCATGGCAGCCGGCGAGTCACCGTCTATAGAGCCATAGTTACCCTGGCCATCAACAAGCGGGTAGCGCAGCGACCATTCCTGGGCCATACGCACCATCGTTTCGTAAACCGAAGAGTCACCGTGCGGGTGATACTTACCCAACACCTCTCCCACTATACGGGCCGATTTTTTATAGGCTTTATTATACGATACCCCCAGTTCAGACATACCATAAAGCACGCGGCGATGCACCGGCTTTAATCCGTCCCGAACATCGGGTAAGGCTCTCGAAATGATAACAGACATTGAGTAATCGATATACGCGCCGCGCATTTCGTCTTCAATGTTTATTGGTATTATTCTTTCGCCTTCATTCATGTTTCGAAGTATAAATAATTGGTTTTTATTAAAAAGTAATATTCAGGCAATTTAGCAAAAATCAGCGTTTAGCTATATAGCTTAGTTCTTATTTTTACTCTTATCCTTTTCGTTCTTAGGTCGCTTTTTCTGTTTTGGCATCTTCTCGCCGTATTTCATATTCTGTTTTTTCCAGATAGGGACTCCCCTGTACTCGCCTTCGCCATGCGGATGCACCATACGTATCTGGCAAGGTTCGATCGGGCAGGCCGGTCTGCAGGATAAAACTGATAGGGATAGAAGAGAAATAATGACAAGAAGTAGAATGCGGTTTGTAGCCATGTTGTTGGGTTTTAGAGAGCAACGAAATAAGTAACTACTCCCATATCCTGAACATACAAATTTACACTTTTTTACCTACAAAAACCAGCATTTAAAAGCTATAGTTTCATGTTTTTAGCAGTTTATTGCGGGTGAAAACCGTTGATGGTAAAACCGCCATCCACTGCCAGTGTTTGGCCGGTAATGTAAGCTGCTGCAGGCATACACAAAAAGGCTATAGCAGCTGCTACATCTTCTGGTTTGCCAATCTTGCGGAGCGGTGTGTGATTGATTACATTATTGTAGAATTCTTCGTTTTGCAATACCGTCTGGGCGAGCGGGGTGCTGATATACCAGGGAGCTATAGCGTTTACCCGGATATTGTCTTTAGCCCATTCTGCTGCCAGGTTACGGGTAAGTTGAGTTAGAGCAGCTTTTGTCATGCCATATACACTGCCTGTGCGCACATGCGTAAGTCCGGCTACCGAGGTAACGTGTATGATATTTCCCTGCTCTGCAGCTGACAACAAAGGGTAAAGCAGCCTGTTCAATTCAAACGCCGAACGCAGGTTTGTATTCATGATAAAGTCAAACTCCTCGGTACTATAGTCTGCTGTTGGCTTCCGGATGTTTGTGCCCACATTGTTTACTAGGATATCCAGGCTGCCCCAATTGCCTTCAACCCAGCTAACCAGTTGCTGCCTGCCTTCCGTGGTGCTCATATCAGCCGCCAAAATGTGCAGCGAGCTGGTTGTATTATCCTGTAGCTTCTGCAGGTCTTCCGGCTTCCGGGCTACGGCCAGGACATCTGCACCCAATGCTAAGAACTCCTGCACCGTTGCTTCGCCTATGCCTTTGGATCCACCTGTAACTATCGCTTTTTTATTTTGTAAAGACCATCTGTTCGTATTCATCCTTTTTAATGCTATTCGTCCGTAAATTAACTTCTCAAACTATAGTTTATGCTTTTGCAAGTGCAGCAGAAAGCTATACTAGTTCTGTTCAAAGATAAGCATTAGCTGCCAAACAAAAAGAGCAGGTGCTGCTGACCTGCTTTCGCTGCTAAATTCCATTTATCCGATCCCAGTAATCCTTAAAATATTCCTTATCTATCTCAGGACGGTTATTTATCTCTTTAAACCCAAGCGAGCCATCCGGGTTTTTCCAGACATGGTACACAAACACGTAGCCTCCACCTCCGGCGCGCCAATCGTCAAACTTACCAAAACGCAGGTCATTGATTAGGATACCTTTTTCGGCCGGAACTATAGTGTAGTAGCCTTTCGTGATCTCCATCAAACGATCTAATCTTGGATTACCCAGGTATGGTTTTAATAAATCTTTGTTCTGAGGCTCGAAACTATAGTTTATCTTTTTGCCGTCATCCAGCAACGAATAAAAACCATGATAAAAACCACTTTCTCCTTCAACTGTAACCGACCAGAAAATAGTGTTTAGCGGCGTTGGCTTACTGATGTACGAACTATAGTTGATGTCATGTGCTTTCAGGTTCTTTTCAAAAACATTGTTTGCCGCTGCTTTGGCACCGAACGAGAATAGCAAATATGCTGTACTAAGAGCAAGTCCGGTATAGTTTAAGATGCGGCGTTTAGGGTTTTTTCGGTTATAAAAAGCTGCTGCTACAACACAGATCAGGAAGGGCAATGTATACAGCGGATCGATAACAAAGATGTTGTAAAAAGCGACGCCATAGTTACTGAAAGGCCAGAAAAGCTGCGTTCCCCAGGTAGTGCAGGCATCGAGCAAGGCGTGTGTGGTGAAGCCTAAAAAGAAAAGCAAGGTCCAGGGTGCAAAGCCAAGATTATCTTTCTTGTAGAGCCTGTTAAGTAGCCAGCCGAGTAAAGGCGACATAACTATAGCAAATAAAAACGAATGCGTGACAGACCTGTGAAAGCTTAGCTGGCCTACCATGTCAAGCATAGGATTAGCGAGCACATCCAGATCCGGTATAGTTCCGGCAATGGCACCCCACAACAGCGCCTTATTCCCGATCTTTTTGCCGGCAACTGCTTCGCCAACCGAAGCTCCTAGTACAATTTGCGTAAGTGAATCCATAAGTCAGAGAGCAGATAATTTGTAACTCCAGCGCTAAGCGAAACAACCTGCTGATGTTTGTAAAGGTATAACGACAAATGCAAAACTCCATACCTGAACAAAAACGATGCACTATATCCTGTTAACAGCCGGGGGTGGCATTTTGATTTTGCTGACCATCTATGACCTGTTGTATACTACGCTTTCATCACGGGGGGCCGGACCAGTCAGTAATATTATCAGCAAAGGCATCTGGTACTTTTCAAAAAAATTAAGTAAGCTTTTCCGGTCTCAGTCCATGTTATCCTGGGTGGGCATTGCAATTATTTGTGCCACCGTGGGTAGCTGGGTTATCATGCTTTGGGCTGGCAATGCGCTTATTTTTATAGCTGACCCTATGGCTGTTGTAAAAAGCGAAACGAACCAGCCTGCCGATACTTTTGAGCGGATATACTATACCGGCTATTCACTTTCTACTATGGGGAACGGTGATTTTATTGGTGGCTCTGATCTTTGGAAAATATATGCCTCTGTTATCTCCTTTACAGGACTGATCTTTATCACAATCGCTATAACGTATATGGTGCCGGTATTAAGTGCTGTTACTACACGCAGGTCGCTGAGTATTCGAATGGCCTCAATGGGACATAGTGCACAGGCGTTGCTGATAAATAACTGGAATGGGAAAGACTTTAAAATGCTGAACAGCCAGTTTGACGGGTTAGAAGAACAGTTGGCGCAACAAGGTCAGATGCACCTGGCCTATCCGGTACTATTTTATTACCATCATATAAAAAAAGAAAACAGTCTGTTACTGAATATTGTCGTGCTGGATGAAGCAATAAGTACCCTATACCTTTACATAGAGGAAGACAAAAGACCGGACCAGGAATATTTACTACCCTTGCGAAAAGCGCTGACCAGTTATATCGAAACGATAGGTTCTACCTTTGTACAAGCCAGTGAGGAAAAGGCTCCGCCACTGGATATATCGGAACTGATAAAAGTAGGTATACCTATAGTTCAGCCAAGCAATGAAACTATTGAACAACTGGCTTATAGACGCTCCTGCCTTAAAACGATAATCGACAAAACCGGTTGGGAATGGGAAGACCTGACTCGCCCCGCCTTCGATAAAAAACTGGATCTTCCGGGACTTATTTAATGATCGGCATGCGCTTGAATTCCTTTGTCCTGTCGAAGAGGTAACGGAAAGTGCCATGGGTTTTATAGATGCGGCTACCCAGATTCTCTACCAGGTTCATCATTTTAGGGTTAAAATCACCGATCCAGTTCATTTGCAGGTCTACGTAAGGGATACTGGAGTTACCCTGTATAAGCTTGCCTGCCTCTACCACCATAGCGGATTCAACACCTTTACCCTGGTGTTCCGGCGTAATTCCGAACACAATGCCATACATGGTTTTACAGGCACCTCTCCACTTATGGAAAATAAACTTCAGCTTACCCCATAAATCCATTTTGCCATTTACGTACCGGAACAAACTGTTAAGTTCCGGGATAGCTATAAAGAAACCCACAGGTTCGTTTTCGTAATAAGCAAACCACATGATCTTTTCATCTATCACAGGCTTCAACGTTCTCATTACAGTAGCAGCCTGCGTTTCAGTCATAGGTTTTACGCCTTCGTGTTTTGCCCAGCCTTTGTTATAAACTGTCCGGAAATCTTCGGTATATTTTGGCAGGTTCTTTATATCCATATGCTCAAAACGATACGCCGGGTTTGCAATAATCTGCTTTGCTTTTTCGCGATATTTTTCCGGGATCGGGTCGTTCACCATGCGGTGATACGTGTACTGGTTAAAGTAAAGGCCAAAACCATAATTCTCGAGCAGGCGCTGGTAATATGGGTAGTTATAGTGCATGCCATAGTTTGGCGGCGTAAAACCATCTATCAAAAGTCCCCACCATTTATCGCGGTCGCCCAGGTTAATCGGACCATCCATAGCTTCCATGCCTCGCTCCTGCAGCCAGTTCTTACACGCATCAAGCAGCATATTGGCAGCCTCCTGGTCATCTATACAATCAAAAAAACCCATGCCACCCGTAGGCTGATCTCCGGCTTTAGATGTTTTAGGGTTTATGAATGCAGCCACACGACCGATCAATTTTCCTTTATCATCTTTCAGTACCCAGCGGATAGCCTCTCCATCGCGCAGCAACCTGTTCTTTTTAGGATCAAAAACGCCAAGCACATCTTTATCCAATGGCCTGATATAGTTCTTGTCTTTTTTATAAAGATCGATCTGAACCTGCAGGAAAGCATTTTCAAGGGCAGGCGTGTTTACTTCGATGAGTTGCATAGTTTAGTTAACCTTTGAGATCAAACACCAAAATAAAGGATTAAACCTGATAAATCATAAGCTATAGTTACGGCAGGCCCAGAAACAAAAAAGCCTTCAGGTAGTGAACCTAAAGGCTTTTGGAGTGAGCCCCCAGTCGGAATCGAACCAACGACCTACTGATTACAAGTCAGTTGCTCTACCAGCTGAGCTATGGAGGCTTGTACTTATGTTTGAAATAAAAAGCACATGCAGTACAAACATGTGCTTTTTTAGGTGAGCCCCCAGTCGGAATCGAACCAACGACCTACTGATTACAAGTCAGTTGCTCTACCAGCTGAGCTATGGAGGCT